>NZ_AUPG01000026.1:0-12950 GCF_016772115.1 Petrotoga sp. 8T1HF07.NaAc.6.1 | reverse complement strand
ATTAGCTACAGAGTTAAAAGGATTAGTTGGAAGTTTTAAGATATAAAATAGATGAAGGAACGCTAAAACTTGTTTTAGAGTACCTAAAGCCGGTACAAAATATTTCTTTGAGGAGGAATCTCAATTGCAAATATCTTTAAATGGAAAATGGAAGGTTTACGACAATGAAAAAGAGTTTGAGTTTGATGGAAACGTCCCTGGAACAGTACAAGGAGACCTTGTGGATTTGAATCTCATGCCTCACCCTTATGTTGGAGAAAATGAAAAACTTTTCAAAAGGTTAGAATGGAAAAATTGGATATATGAGAAAAAATTTTACATAGACGAGATAAACGACGAGCTACGTTATGATCTAGTATTAGAAGGTGTGGATACCCTTTCAAATATCTACCTTAACGATAATTTCGTTGGAGAAACCGAAGATATGTTCATAGAATACCGATTTGATATTAAAAAGCTTCTAAAAATTGGAGAAAATTCTTTAAGAATAGAGATTAAATCTCCAATAGACCTACCTAAAAGATTTGAAAAAAATTACGGAAAATTACACGCCGGCGAAGAAACCGCAAGGGTTTACATAAGAAAAGCTCAGTATTCCTATGGCTGGGACTGGGGAGCAAGAATAGCCACCAGTGGAATATACAGAGATATTTACATAGAAAGTTATAAAGATGCTAGACTTTTCGGTTCCACTGCTTTTTTGGAAAATTTAGATGGAAAAGTCAACTTTTCCGGTTACGTTGATTCCCATATTAAAGATACTAAAAACTACGAAGTAGAAATCCTTTTCAATGGAAATCCAGTAATTACATTACCAGTAACCGCTAGTGTTGAAAATTACAAATTCGAAGGTTCTAAAAGAATAGAGAATTTAAAGCTTTGGTATCCACACGATTTGGGTGAAAGTTATTTATACGAAGTTGAGTTTAGACTTAAGAAAAATAAAGAAGTAATCTACAGCGAGAAAAAGAAAATAGGTTTTAGAATCGTCAGGGTAGTGAGAGAAAATAACTCAGAAGGTGAAAGCTTTATCTTTGAGATAAACGGCAGAAAAATCTTTGCCAAAGGCGCAAATTGGATCCCTGCTGAAAATATATTAAGTTGGTTAAAAGAGAGTGATTACGTTAAACTTCTCAAAATGGCGAAGGAATCCAATATGAACATGCTGAGAGTATGGGGAGGGGGCCTTTACGAAGATCCCACATTTTACAACACATGTGATGAATTAGGGATATTAGTTTGGCAAGACTTCATGTTTGCATGTGCTGAATATCCTGACCATATAGATTGGTTTAGAAAGCTTGCAAACGAAGAAATAAGACATCAAGTATTGAAATTAAGACATCATCCAAGTATAGTCCTTTGGTGCGGAAATAATGAGAATAATTGGGGCTTTGAAGAATGGGATTACAAATTGAAAGTGGATGGAAAAAATCTTGGAAATAGACTTTATTTGGAAGATTTTCCTAAAATATGTGCCCAAGAAGATCCATCGAGACTGTACTGGCCATCGAGCCCATACGGTGGCAGTAGAGCTAACTCTTCTGAAGCGGGAGATAGACATGTTTGGGAAATCTGGTCAGGATGGCAAGATTACAAATACTATACATGGGACAATTCAAAGTTCGTAAGTGAATTTGGATTTCAAGCAGCTCCAGATCCAAAAACTATTGATTTCTTTGCTGAAGATAATGAAAAAGAAATCTTTTCTCCAACGATGTTGAATCACAATAAACAAGTTGAAGGCCCAGAAAGACTCTTAAGGTTCATCAATGGACATTATGGATTGATTGACAACTTTGATTCAATTGTTTATTTAACTCAACTCAACCAAGCAGAAGCTATTAAGACAGGAGTAGAACATTGGAGAAACAGAAAATACAAAACAGCCGGAACTCTTTATTGGCAAATAAATGATTCATGGCCTGTTTTCAGTTGGGCTTCAATAGATTATTTTAAACGGCCAAAGGCTTTATACTTTTACACTAAAAGATTTTATAATCAATTGTTAGCGATTGCCAAAAACAAAGATGAAAAGGTCATAATATCACTGATAAACGATGGAATCAAAACCCAAGTTGATTTAGAATTTCAACTTTGGTCTCTAGATGGAAAAAAACTTATGCAAAAAGAATATTCAAACATAAAAACGCCCGAAGATTCTGTAACTACTATCGATCAACTTAATATTTCCAACATTGACTTAGATAACTCCATAGCTTACTTAATTCTAAAACAAAATGGAAAAATCATAATAGAAAACCACGAATTGTTTGCAGATTTAAGAAAAAATAAATTAAACGATCCAAAGATAACATACAAAAAAGAAGGAAACAATCTGATATTGAGTTGTGAAAAACCGGCGTTGGGAGTAAACGTTAAGGTAAATGGGGAAAATTATTCTCAAGAGAACTTTTTTGCCCTTTTCCCCTCCTATCCAAAAGTTCTAAATAATATCGAAGGGGAAATTAGCATAAAAAGCGCCTTTGATTATTTAAGGAGATGAGTATTATGGATTTTAATTTCGATCATTTAGCAATCACAGTTTCCGATTTGGAAAAATCTGTTGGATTTTATAGAGATATTCTTGGCTTTAGAGTTTTAGGAAAGCTTATTCAAGACAATGGGAATTTCGTAATTGTTTATCTTGATATGGGGGATAAAGTACTCGAATTATTCAATTTTACAGAAAAAGGAAAATATCTAACAACTCAAAACGATAAAGACATGGGCATAAAACACTTTGCTTTTAAAGTGAAAAGTGTCGATCAAACCTTTAAATATCTAAGAGAAAAAGGTGTAGAATTCACAATGGAACCTACCAATGCCGAGGGTGGTGTAAGAATTGCTTTTTTCAAAGACCCTGATAACATTCTAATAGAGATAATTGAGGGAGAACTTAATTTAGAAAAGTATTAAGTGTAACCTTTGAGGTGAGAAAAAATGGCAACGATAAGAGAAATCGCTAAAGCTTCCGGCTTTTCTATTGCTACAGTGTCTCGAGTTCTCAGTGGAAGTGAGAACGTTACTGAAGAAACAAGAAAAAAGATCTTGAAGGTTATAAAAGAATTAGATTATACCAGAAGCCAGAGTCTAAAAGGGAGTTCCTTCAGAGGGATTGGCGTTTTGGTTCCTGACTTAAAAGCATATTATTATGGACTGGTGGCTGAAGGAATAGAAGAAGTCCTTCTACGAAATCACTTAGAAATGTTCCTTTCAACATATAGGCATTCTTTGGAAAAAGAGAAAGAGGCCTTAGAAGAGTTCTTCGCAAGAAAAGTTGATGGTGTCATTGTTTGCACAACTTATCAAGATGAAGAGTGTTTAGAAAAATTCATTGAAGCAGGTATACCGGTTGTTGCTGTTGATAGAGAAAATTCAGAACTGAAGATGGATATTGTAACTATAGATAATTATGAGTCTTCATTGAAAATTGCAAAATATTTATACGATATGGGCCATAGAAAAGTTTTACATGTCGAAGGTCCACTGGAAATATACTCTGCAAGGGAAAGAAAAAAAGCTTTTATGAATTTTGCCCAAAAGAAAGAAGATTTTGAAGTCACCTTTATTCCTGCAGGTTTTGATGTGAAAGATGGATATATTGGTATTAAAAAATACCTCGAAAAACATGGCAGAAACTTTACAGCAATTTTTTTTGTAAATGATTGGGTAGCTTTTGGGGGGATAAAAGCGCTAAGAGAAGCTGGACTAAATTATCCTAAAGATGTTTCAATTGTTGGCTTTGATGATTCTCCCTTGGCTAAATATTTATACCCTTCTTTAACAACCATTAGACAACCTGTATATGAAATGGGATTGAACGCAGCAAAACTTTTGATAGAAAAATTAGAAGGTAAAAATGAAAGTAAGGTGAAAAGAAGGGTTATTTTACCAACTAACTTAATAATTAGAGATTCAGTCAGAAAAATATAATTTAATGATTTTTTGATATAATTGCATTAATTACAGGGTGGGGAGCGGGGCAAGGGGCGCTATATATAGTTTTATGGGTTCTAAAGACATTGAGAATCATCAATAAGGAGATGATTATTATAAAAATATACATTTCATTTGATTTTGAAGGGCTTGGGGGTATTACCCATTGGAATGATGTCACTAAAAATAACAAAGATTACAAACAAACATATGCTGTTAGGCAATTAAAAGCTTTATTAGAAGAATTAAAAGAACATGAGATCACCTTATCTGATTCTCATGCGGAAGGGAACAACATTCCGTGGGAGATCACAGAAGAATTCCCAAACGTAAAATTAATCAGCGGTGGGATAAGAAAATATTATATGATGACCGGCATAGATGAATCTTTCGATAGGATGATCTTTTTTGGTTACCATGCTGGAGTTGGAGAGAAATACTCTACTATGGATCACACTTATTCAAGTTCTTCTATCCATAATATTCGGATCAATGGAGTAGAAATGAATGAAACATTAATTAATGCCGCATACGGAGGTAGTTTTGGTGTTCCATTGGCAATGGTTGTTGGGGATGATAAACTCAAAAAACAACTGAACCCATATTTTAAGCATTTATACTACGTAGAAACCAAAAGATCTTTAGGCAGATACTCTGCAGAGTTTAAACCAATGAAGAAACTACTAGAAGAAATTAAAAGTACAACTAAAGAAATGATAGATAAAAACAAAGAATATTTTGATGTCTACACATTCAACTCACCCATCGAGATGATTGTTGAATTTTCTGACACTTCGAAAGCTGATATGGTTGAATCTATGCCATTAACAGAAAGAATAGATGGAAGAAAGGTGAAAATAAGCAGCGACAATTATCGTGTGATTTTTGAAGCTCTTTTAGCGATAACTTATATATGTGAAGCATAGAAAATAAGAGGTGATTAAAATGAACGAAATACCAACAGATACAGCAATCTTTGCAGCAGGTTGTTTTTGGGGAGTAGAATACATGTTTAAAAAGATCGCAGGTGTCATCGACGTAGCTAGTGGTTATACAGGTGGTTTTGTTGAAAATCCATCTTATGAACAGGTTTGTAGTGGAAAAACAGGTCATGCAGAATCTGTTTTAATTGTCTACGATCCAAACATAGTAAGCTACGAATCATTAGTCAGATATTTTTTTGAAATTCATGACTTTAGCCAAGAAAATGGACAGGGACCAGACATTGGTGAGCAATATAGAAGTGAAATATTTTACCTAAATGAGGAACAAAAAGCAATCGCAGAAAAAGTAAAAGAAGAGTTAATCAATAGAGGTTTGAAAGTCGTAACCAAGATAACTAAAGCTTCAGAATTTTACAAAGCAGAGGATTATCACCAGAATTATTATGAAAAAACAGGAAAATCCCCTTATTGCCACTTCAGAAGAAGAGTTTTTAAAAATGATTATATCAAATTCTTAGTGTAGAATAAGGGGAATAATCTCAAAATTTAATTGTTTTAATCGTTATTAAAAAAGGCTTCTACTAGTAGACAGAATTCTTCAAATTTTTCAAAAAACAGCGCATGGCCCGTGTTTTCTAAGTTTGCTAGTAAAGAATTTTTTACTTTTTTACTCATTTCTATTATGTGGCTTTTGGGGGTTATAATATCTTCTTCTCCTGAAATGAAAAGAGTTTTAGCTGTGATATTCGATATTTCATTTCTAATATCAAATGTTTCGTTAGACGATGCAAGTCTCACGAAGCCATCAAACCAGTCTTTGGTTAAGGTTTCTTTAAATACCTTCCTTCTATTCATCAACCATTCGTAGTTGTTGTTATAAAATGGTCGAGAATATATATAAGGGAGAGAAATATCAAAAAACTTTTCACCATCGTAAAGTTCTGCCGCTACTTTCCATGCTTGACCTATGGACTTAAGATAGTTATCTATATGGTCGGTTGCATTTGAAAGAACCAGTTTGTCGATCATCTCAGGATACTTCAAAGCAAACAATTCTGCAATTTGTGCCCCGTAGGAAACCCCCATTAAATTTACTTTTTTTAACCCTAAATGGTCAATCAATTTCTTCAAATCCTCGACATGAACTTCTATAGTATAAGGTTTGTCGATAATTCTTGAAGATTTTCCTTGATCTCGAGTATCATACGTAATAACTTGGAATTTTTTTTGCCATCTATCTATATGTGCTTTCCAACTTGAGGTACTCATCATAATGCCGTTTAATATAATTACTGGCCTCCCTTTTCCATAAATTTCATAATAGATACCTGGATCCTCCAAATACATTTATCTCTCACTCCTTTTTAGACACGTATTCCATGTGTAAGATAAATTGATAATTCTTTCAAAACTGATTTTATATCTTTAATTTTGTTTAAGAAAATTCTATCTATCCCTGTATAATGGCTTATCCCCATTAGACTGTTAGCTAACAATTTTTTATCTTCTATTTTTGTTCGTTCAAGATTCTCAACATAACCCTTTTCAAATCTGTCATAATAATTATTTGCTGCCTTCTTTACAATAAATTCGGATTCTCTTACGATTTTATAGTATTCAGAATTACTTTCAAAATATTTTAGAAAGAGATAAATCCCCCTTAACTCGTTTTCTGCCCTGTTTAATTGCTTCTTTTGATTGATAGTAAGGAATCTTCTTGTCTTTTTACCAATTATTTTAACTATCTCCTCTAAAAAAGCTTCTTTACTTTCAAAATAAAGATAAAATGTCCCCACTGAATAACCAGCATTCCTTGTGATATCGTGAATATCTGTTTTATAATATCCTTTTGTACCAAATAAATCTATACCAGAAGATAATAATTTACTTCTGGCGGATTCGCCTTTGAGAATATGGGGGTAAATTACATCTTCTTCATTGAATATCAAAGAATAATTTTTTATTTCATCGTAAAAAATTCCATCGGTAATAATCTTTTTAATTTTGGTTTTGTCATAACTTACCCCATTAAAAATATACCTTATAATGACAAATCTTGCAATTCCTGAAATAAATAATTGTTCCGCCTGACTCGTTTCACGCAGTAAAACTAAAGAAACTCCTTTGCCGTATAAATCTCTCAAGTGTTGTTCGTATTTGGGATATCTATATTGACCCTCTCGATAAATCAAAATATCTTTTTTGTAGTCGCCGACTCCAGATTTAACAATGGTATCTAAAAATTTATCCATCCTGTTTTCAAAACTTTTACCAGAAATTGTAGAAAAACCCTCTTCATAATAAATTACTATTTCGTTTAACAATTTAAGAAATATGTCCTGTTTGTTCTTAAAATACCTGTAAAACACTCCATTCGATAATCCGGCTCTCTTACAGATTTCGACAACGGAAACTGTTTCATACCATTTTTCAGAAAAAAGATCCCGGGCTGCTGTCATTAATTTTATATACGATTTATTTTTGACTTTATCCAACGTTATCTCCTTCATTTTTTAATTTTTTCCTTTATGTAAAACTTTTAAAAATATCTATAAATGCTTTTGGTTCTTCTATTATAACCGAATGTCCAACATCAGGGATGATTTCTAATTTTCCATTTGTACTTTGAACAACTTCATTAGCCATATTTTTAGTTATCAATGTATCTTTTTCCCCAAGAATGAATAAAACTTCTGCCGTACAATTTTTTGAAATCTCTTCATAGTTATAATTTTCCAGAGCCCTTGCATTTTCAGTAAAGCATTTTGGATTCATCAAAAGAGCATCGTTAGTGAGATTATTTAGTAATTTTCTATCTTTTGATGAAGGGACCATTGCCTTTAAAGAATTCTTAAGAAGTGTTCTATTGTTTTTTAGCAAATTTAGAACATAATAATTTTCTTCTGGCGTCTTCAAACCCTTTAAAGAAGGTGAGTCAACAAGTATTAATTTTTCTACTTTTTCTGGATATCTAAAAGCTATTGACATCGCTACAGCTCCACCCAAAGAATGCCCAACTAAAACAACCTTATTCAATCCTAAAAGATCTATAAACTTTTTGATATATTCTGCATAAGTATCTATTTGAATTTCTTTCATCCAATCAGAGTAACCAAAATTTGGCAAATCAGGGGTATAGACCTTAAAACCTTCAATGTTTTTCACTTTGTTAAACCATCTGTGAGAGCCGTAATTACCATGAATCATAACAACGGGTTTGCCTTCACCACTTACTTCATAATATAATTTTACTCCATCAACCTCAATATAATTTCCCTCTTTTTTCTTATTCTTCCAAAATTTTTTTATAATCCACACAACAGGAATTTCAAAATATCTGAAATACAACATTCTCAAACCATAAGAAAGACCACGTGGGAAGAATAAAACAAATATTATAAGCAAACTACCCACTATTATAGTCATAGGAAAATTGCTTCGTGAAAATAAAAAAGGCATACCTGTAATTATAACAGAACCAATCAATCCTCCATTTAATGAAGCAAAACCACCTATAATAACCATCGCCAAAAGATTCAACGAGACGTTCAAACCAAAATCTGCAGGAGATATATATCCTAGTGTATGGGCATATAAAAAGCCTGCTATTCCACTGTATATAGAGCTGATAATAAAGGCTTGTAATTTTGATTTAGCAATTTTCACCCCGAACGCTCTGGCAGCCAATTCACTGTCTCGTACCATATTGAATCTCTTTCCTGTAGGAGATTTTACTATTAAACTTGTTATATAGACCAAAAAAACTGTAAAAAAACAAATTCAACAAATAGGTATTAAAATCAGAACCAAAAAAAGCAGGGATATTCCTCATTCCGGTCCTTCCGCCAAATATATCCATTGAGGCAATTATCTCTTGTACCGCTATCCCAAATGCCATAGTTGCTATAGCTAAATAAAAACCTTTCAGTCTCATGGCTGGTAACGCTATTAAAATACCAAACAAAGCAGAAAAAAGAATAACGAAAATTAAGTTTAGAAATATTGGCATATTTAAACTCATCGTAAAAAAAGCACTTGTATACGCTCCAATAGCCATGAAAGCAGCATGTCCGATAGAGATCTGACCTGTGTACCCAAATATTACATTTAAACCTAAAGCTGCGATTGCAAAGATTATTATATTAGAAAACACTAACAATAAAAACGATTTGGAAATAAATACTAGACCTAGGAGAGAACCAATTATTAACGTGTATAATGCTGTTTTCACTTTTCTCACACTCTCCCTTCAAAATCTTTCCCAAATAAACCAGAAGGTTTAAATAATAAAACTAATATTATCAATATAAGAATAATAGATAATTGATAATCGGGGGATATATAAACCCCAACTAACTTTTCTAGTACCCCTAAAATTAGCCCACCTATAATAACACCAAAAAGATTCGAAAACCCTCCAAGAACACCTGCTGTAATACCATACAATTGCATATTTATCAACATGCTGGGGTGTATGTAAGTTTTTGGAGCTGTGAGAATCCCTACCAAACTAACAGTAGCTATCCCAATACTCCAAACAATGGCATCCACACGGTTAATATCTATCCCACTTACTAGTGAACCCACCTCCTCTTGAGACCGGGCTCTAATAGCTATACCTAATTTAGTATACTTTAAAAACAAAGCTAAAAGCAACATTACAGCAATAGAAATTATGGTAATCACAACATCGTTTGCAGGCATAACTAGCACCCCATTTTCCAAAAGTAGGATAAAAGGCTTGCCTGAAAACAGTTCTGGATAAGAAAAGTAATCCGTTCCCCAAATCAACATGACCAAACCTTCAATTACCATCAATAACCCTAATGTAACCATAAGCATCGCGCCATGAGACAAATGCTTCAAAGGTCTCATTAAAAATCGTTCAACAACCATACCAATAAGAAATCCTGAAAAAACTGCTGAAATTAAAGATAAAATAATATTACCACTCATCAAATAAATAGTAAGCCCTATATAACTTCCCAACATACCTGAATTTCCATGAGCAAAGTTTAGAACCCCGGTGGTCCGAAAAATCAAAGCTATTCCAAAGGCGGTGAGCCCGTATAATGCTCCTTGTGGAATCCCCGAAATTATGCTTTGGAGTATTTGCAATTCTACCTCTCCTTTCTTATTTCCCCAAATATGACTTTTTTAACCTCTCATCATTCAACATTTCCTTGGATACTCCTTGATGTGCAACATTACCATTTTCTAATATATAGGTTCTATCACTTATTTTTAGTGATTTTATTGCGTTTTGTTCCACGAGCAAAATTGGAATATTAGTTTCTTTTAAAGTTTTTAATACACTGTATATTTCATCAATTATTATCGGTGCCAATCCCAAGGAAGGCTCATCTAACATCAACAACTTTGGAGAAGCCATAAGCGCTCTGCCCAATGCCAGCATCTGTTGTTCCCCTCCTGATAATGAACCAGCTTTCTGCTTTTTTCTCTCTTTTAAAACAGGGAAAAGATCGTAAACATATTTAGAATTTTTTGCATAATCTCCCCTTAAGTACGTCCCCATTTTCAAATTTTCTTCGACTGTTAAACCTGAAAAGATTCTTCTGTTTTCGGGACATAACACAATACCTTTTTTTACCATATAAACAGAACTTTTATTACTTACATCTTCTCCTTCAAAAATCACCTTACCCTTTGATTTAACTATGTTCAAAATTCCGAAAAGCGTTGAAGTTTTCCCCGCTCCATTGGAACCCAAAATAGTGACTATTTCACCCTTATTCACAGAAAAAGAAATTTTTTTTACCGCCTTTACATGACCATAATTAACTTCCAAATTTTCAACTTCAAGCATTTTCATCTTCCCCCAAGTACACCTTTATAACTTCTTCGTTATTTGTCACTTCTTCGGGAGTTCCTTCAGCAATTTTCTTCCCAAAATTCATAACGGTTACTAAATCAGAAACATTCATTACAACATTCATGTCATGTTCCACCAACAATATCGTCTTTCCTCTTTTATTGACCATTTGTATAATATTTTTTATTTCCTCTGTTTCATAATAATTTAAACCCGCTGCAGGTTCATCCAATAAGAGAAGATCTGGATCAGAAATAACTGCTCTGGCCATTTCAACCCTTTTTAGTAACCCGTAAGTGAGCCCAGAAGGATAAGAAGCGAGCCTATTTTTTATGTCAAACATCTCAGCTACTTCTAAAACCTTATCTCTTGCTTCTTTATCAAAATTCGTTTTTGATTTAGAAAACACAGAGAAAAGGGAGTCATTATATTTGTGTATTAATCCACTATAGATGTTTTCAAAAACGTTCATAGCCTGAAAAAGTTGTAAATTCTGAAAAGTTCTCGATATACCTGTATATATTATGTCATGGGTATTTAATCTTAAAAGAGATTCCCCTTTAAATAAAATATCTCCCTTTTGGAGATTCACTATTCTGGTAATTGTATTGAACAAAGTTGTTTTACCAGCTCCATTAGGTCCTATAAGTGCATGAATCTTTCCTTGCATTAATTTCATAGAAAAATCGTTAACTGCCTTTAAACCGCCAAAAGCTACCGTAACGTTTTTGACTTCAAGCATTCTTTCACCTCAAATTTGTGTTTATAGGTTATAAGGGGGGAACCCCCCCCTTATAATCATTTATAAAACTTCTAACAACGATTCAACAGAATAATGTATCCAACTTGAAGCAAAGTCCCAAACTAATCCTTGATCGGTTAAAACAGATTTTAGAACATACATAGAAGTCATTCCCATTCGAGAATCAAAGCCTGAGGACACCGGCTTATAGCTCAAACCATGATTTTCATCACCAAGTGTAATGTAATTGCCCTTCCAATTGTCTAAAGTCTCCAAAGCTGAAACTAAACTTTCTCTAGTCAAATCAGGACCTGCCCTTTTAACCCCTTCGACAAAAACTTCTGCCGCTATCATACCAGCGATAGCATAAGCATTAGGAATACCTTCATAATATTCTTGCCATATTTTTATCGCGGGTTCTTCGGGGTTTGTAAAATCCACGGCAACCCAAGCCATTACTTCAACACCGTCTCCTGCTTCTTGAGCTAATTGTAGATAACTCACATCTGCGTTTGAATAGGTCAGAAGATACCTTTGATCGGTCATTCCAAATTGTTTGGCTTGGCGAACAAATCCAACTGATTGGGGAAGGAACAACATAACAGCTACGGCATCAGGTTTAACTGATAACAAACGTGTTACTTCAGATGTGAAGTCACTTTTAAAAGGATCCACTGCTATGTTTGCAACGGGCTCCATCCCCAAAGCTTTTAATGTACCTACCGCTGAATTACTGAACTCTTGACCATCTTCTGCATTCCTATAAACGATTGCTATTCTTTCATGGCCCTTTTCTACCAAATAATTCATTACTATGTTCGCTTCTACTATGTAATTCGGTTGAACCGGGAAAATATACTCTCTGGGTGGAAGACTGAACTCTATCGAACCCCCACCTTGATAAACAAAGGGAACACCGTTGTCATTCAGATAATCTTGTACAGCTAAAATACCTGGAGTTCCTAGTCCTCCAACGATGGAAAAAACTCCATCTTGCTCAACCATCCTTCTAACTTCTACAACCGTTTTAGCAGGATTGAACTGATCATCAGCTACTATTAACTCAATCTGTCTTCCGTAGATACCACCGTTGTCGTTGATGTAATTAAAATAAGCTTGCATACCCTGCGCCATTGGTCTTCCTATAGGTGCAACAGGTCCCGACATGGCTTGAAAAGTACCTACTAAGATCTTATCATCAGTTACCCCTACTTCCGAAAAGCCTGAAACTAGCAACAAAACCACAAAAACCATACCAATAAATCTTTTCACCTTTCTCACCTCTCTTAATAAAGTTAAATTTCCTGAAAAGTACACTTTCTTAGTTACACACCTATCTTTCTAGCCACATTTTGAAACTTTTTAAATATTCTTTTAGTATATTGAGCTATCATTAATTCCTCGTCGGTTTTTACTATTAAAACCTCCACTCATACCTGTTCGTTATTTTCTCCCACACCCACTGTGAATTTATATCTTAAAACTTCCAACC
>NZ_AUPG01000025.1:0-14387 GCF_016772115.1 Petrotoga sp. 8T1HF07.NaAc.6.1 | reverse complement strand
CCTTTGTGCGTCTTGGGATACCCCTTGTGCTGCCCTTGCTACTTCGTCTACCCCTGAGGTTACTTCTTCTACGTTTCCTGCCGTTTCTTCTGCATTTGTTTGTATCTTGTCCATCTGGTTTTTGAGTTCTTCTGAGCTCTTTCTGCTTTCTTGTGATGATTGTGTTAGACTTTCTGATGCGTTTTCTACTTTGTTTGATGCTTGCATTATTGAGCCCATGGATTTTCTTAATTCTTTACTCATTTCTGATAGAGCGTTTGCCATTTGCCCTATCTCGTCTTTACTTTTACTTTCAAAGTTTACCGTTAGGTCTCCTTCTTTGAATTGGTTTATCTTGTTTTTGAACTCTAACAGTGGTTTCGTTATACTCCTTATTAGATAGATAACCATGATTATCGATACTACAAAGGCGACTATGGTTAAGATAATTGTCAAGGTTATTGCTCTGTTGTTTTCTTCTATGAGTGATGGACCTAATGTGTCTTGTTGAACTTTTAATTCATTTCTTTGTTCTTCTAATAGATTCAATATCTCTACCCTTGCTTGTTCCATCTGCCCAATTATGGGCTCTTGGGATTCTATCGCTGTGACTATTTGATTGAAGGTGTTTTTGAACTGTTCAGCCATATCTTTCATCTCGTTGAACATTTCAGTTAATTCATCTGAAGTTAGTCCATATTGCATAATCAATAGTTGGGAATCCAATTCATTAAAAGCATTTAAAACATTGTTTTTTTCCCCAAGAGCTTTGGATGAAAAATACATGGAAGATAAATGATCTATATTATCCAATATATTAAGTGAACTATCAGCATAAAAGACAAGGGTTGAAACGTTATTTTCTTGGGCTAAGGTTTTAAAATCGGTAATACTTTGACGTAATTCATTGGATATATCTTTAAAATCCTGCCTTACGAGTCTATTTTTTTCTTCGTTCAATTGAACAATTTGATTAAAACTGCTTTCATAGTCGTCTATCTTTGCGATTACGTTTTGCACAACTGTAGAATCGGTAGTTTCACCGGTAAAGAAACTTTGAACTGCGTTGATATTTTGAGTAAAAGTTTCTTTTGTCTGTTCATCGTAGTTAATCACATAGTCTTTGAAGGCTAAAGCAGCTCCAAAAAAGTCGTTTTCTATTTCAGAGATCTGATTCGTTTCATCAGATAAATCCCTATAACTACCCAACCCATCGTTGGACCTTATCAAAGAATAAATATTGAAAAAGATCGCTGCCCCAAATAAAACAAAAATCACAACGATAATTACAATTATCCTTCCTCTTATGCTTTTGAATGACATGGAATTTCTCCCCCTTATTTTTAATTATCTTGAGAATAATTATAATACAAAACAGTACACAAAAGCAAATAAAAAGTTGCTAGAAATATTTATTTTTTTTAATAAGTTCGAATGCAAAAACGAAAAATTAAAGATAATATATGGTATAATGGTATATAGTATAATTAAAGAAGAAGGAGGAGGCAGATTATGCAATATAACAATTTAGGTAAGGCGGGTATAAAAGTAAGTGAAATTTCATTCGGATCTTGGTTAACTTTTGGAAACCAATTAGATACAGAAGGGGTTAAATCGTGTTTGCGTACCGCTTATGAAAACGACGTTAACTTTTTTGACAACGCAGAAGCCTACGCTAACGGGCTTTCTGAATCTCTAATGGGAATGGCGCTAAAAGAGTATAAAAGAGAAGACCTTGTAATTTCGACAAAAATATTTTGGGGTGGAAAAGGCCCAAATGATAGAGGGGTATCAAGGAAGCATCTTTTAGAAGGAACTTGGAACTCTCTAAAAAGGTTACAAGTTGATTATGTTGATCTTATATTTTGCCATAGACCAGATCCTACAACCCCCATTGAAGAAACAGTATTTGCGATGGATTATATAATAAGAAACGGTTTAGCTCTTTATTGGGGAACCTCAGAATGGAGTGCGGAGCAATTGGAAGAAGCTTATCTAGTAGCAGATAAAAGAAATCTTATTCCGCCCACAATGGAACAACCTCAATACAATATGTTAGTTAGAAACAAAGTTGAAAAAGAGTTTAAACCTCTTTATGACAAATATGGTTTAGGGTTAACCACATGGAGCCCGTTGGCCAGCGGGGTATTAACCGGAAAATACAACGATGGAATCCCTCAAGATAGCAGACTTGCAAAATTTAAAAACTTACGAGAAGAGTTTGAAAAAGGCGGAGTTTTGTCGCAAGAAAATATTGAAAAGGTCAGAAAATTGACAAAAATAGCTAACGATTTAGGCGCAACAATGGCTCAACTTGCTCTTGCCTGGATATTGAAAAACCCTAACGTTAGTACCGTAATAACAGGTGCAAGTAGGCCAGAACAGGTAAAAGAAAATGTAAAAGCTTCCCAGATAAAAGAAAAACTTACAGATAGCGTAATGGAAGAAATTGAAAAGATTCTAAACAATAAGCCTCAATAAAAACGATTAATCCCACCGAATTGGTGGGATTTTTTTAATTTTCTTTAACTTTATAACCCCATACAGTTTTTATTATGTCACGCCACAAACATTGGAAATAGTTATATTTAATTTGCCTTTTGAAAAATGACAACTTCCTTTTATCAACGACTTTGTCTAAATATGTATTGCCAATCCTTCCGCGGTTTCTTCTGCACCAAGGATACTTTCCGTTAAAGTGGGGTGAGGATGTATACTATCCGTTAGTTGCTCTACACTCATCCCATACTTTACAGCCAAAACTCCTTCCATAATCATATCCGTAGCGTTCGGAGAGACAATAGCTACACCTAATACTTTTTTAGTTTCTTTATCAGCGATTATCTTTACAAAACCATCTCTTTCTTCCATGGTTCTAGCCCTACCGTTTGCAGATACAGGAAATTTTGAAATGATAACTTTTTCAGAATCAACTTCTTCTTCTTTTAGCCCAACAGTTGCTATTTCTGGGTTAGAGAAAATAACATTTGGCACAGCACTGTAATCCATTTCTTTAGATTCTCCTGCAATATTATGTGCGGCTACCATACCTTCATTCATAGCCACATGAGCTAACATAATATGAGCTCTTATATCTCCTATTGCATAAACATTTTCAACGTTTGTTCTCATTTTGGAATCTGTCTTAACACCTTTTTCTATCTCTACACCTAAATTTTTAATATCTGGCGTTATAACAGGCCTTCTCCCCACAGCAAATAAAATCTTTGAACTCGTTATTTCTTTGGTCTCACCGTTGAAATCCATTTTTGATACGTATGAATCTTCATTTTTTTTAATATCTATGACCTTATGTTTTTCTAAGACTTCTACGCCTTTTTTTACCAAAGATTTTTTTGCTTCTTCTGCTACATCTTTATCCTCATTGGGCAGAATATGTTCAAGCAGTTCTACAACATAGACTTTTTTACCTAAACTTGCAAAAAATGTAGCAAATTCTACACCAATTACCCCTCCACCAACTATCAAAATCGATTCTGGCAAATGTTCCATTGTAAACACATCGTCACTTGTCCAAATTCCTTCAATTTTATCAAAGGGTGAAAACATTACTGGTTCAGAACCATGAGCTAAAATAATGTTTTGCGTTTCTATGGTTTTATCGCCAACTTTTATATGATTTTTATCTGCTATTTCAGCGGTACCTTGTATTAATTCGATATGATTTTTCTTAAATAGATATTCTATCCCTTTTTTAGATTGTAGAACAACTTTTTTCATATGTTTCATTATTTCGCTTATTTCATAAGTTACTTCACCAACTTTTATGCCTAATTTGTTCGATTTTTTTAAAATCTCTTCGTAAAGATGTGAAGAGGTCAACATTGCTTTTGTGGGGATGCAACCTTTGTTGGTACAAGTTCCACCAAGATTTTCTTTTTCAACAACGGCAACCTTTTTCCCTAATTGTGATAACCTTATTGCTGCCACATAACCACCTGGTCCTGATCCTATAACAACAACATCGTACATTAGAATTGCCTCCTTTTTATTTAATTTTTTTGATTTTAGAATCTCTAAAACATTATATATAGCGCCCTTCCCCCCGCTCCCCACCCAAAAGGATAAAACATTTCTCTTTCTTCACCCAATTTCTCACCCACAAGGATAAAACAGTTTTTCTCTCTTCACCCTGTCTCCCACCCAGAAGGATAAAACATTTCTCTTTCTTCACCCAATTTCTCACCCACAAGGATAAAAATCTCTGTATCTTTTACCGCGCAGCCCGCGCCCAATTTAATCTTTATTAACATTATAACAAAAAAGGGGAGATTTTCTCCCCTTCGACATAATTCACTATTATTTTAGGTCTTTTAATGCTTCCAAAACCAACCCTGCATGCATTAAAGCTGGACCTCCACCCATCAACACTGCAACCCACGCAGCTTCCAGAATTTCCTCTTCTGTGGCACCTGCTTCTAACGCAAATTTTACATGACACGCAATACACCATTCACAGTCTCTGGCTATAGAAAGTGCAACAGCTATTAACTCTTTAGTCTTTTTATCAAGCGCTGCACCTTCTTCTTTTTCGATTGCCTCCATCATGTTTTGGAAACTCTTCATTTGCTCTGGGTTTGTCTTAGAAAACTCCTTCATCCAGTCCATTGCTTTTTGAAAACTATCTTTCATACTCACCGAAATCACCCCTTTTATAATTTTTGTTATATATTTCACAATATTACAAAAACAAATTTGCGATTTTGGTATTTCAAGTGGCTTTTTTCACTAGCATACATTATATTATAACTTAAATCTGTTAAATTTTTAATAATCATATGTTTCGTTTAAATCAAATTATTTTTTTATCTATAAGTTCTTCTTATTCTTCAAATACTCTTTGCTGAAAAAAGAAAAAAAGGATCCTCTTCAAGGATCCCTTATTGTATTGGGCAAATTACTATCTATTGATAAGATGCACCCCTAAAAGTAAATCGTTAAAAATTTCACCCCAGCTACACACCCCATCGATTAATTTTCCTATCTCACCATTTGTGCTTTTATTGACCAGCAAGCTCATTGTATTTATCTTTTTTATAAATAATACTCAATTGAAAAACCAAAGATGTGACAGCATGAACACACATGAAACTTTCAAATCCCTTACCTTGCTTCTTGTGAACGTATCCTTGTACCAAGTTGATTGTGGTTTTTATATACTCTTTTAGATTTTTTGCAATTTCTTCTTCCTTGCATAGATAATCTACAAAACTGCATAGTTTATTTTTGTACTGATCATCCGTTGGAGGTTCAGGGTTTTTGCTTTTATCTCTGTGCAAATCATCAATGTAGAGTTTTTCTGCAACCCTTTTTAATATTTCTCTTCCCATTGTAGCTATAGCATTGTAGTAGAGTGGAGTATTTGCTATCAAAAGAAGCCGCTGCATTTCCAGTAATCCGCTGTCTACATCATCCCAACCAGTAGAGCCAAAAATTCTCCGCATTGTGTTCAAATTAAGGGGTGGCCTTAATAATTCAAAAAACTCTTGGATACGACTGTCCTGATTGTCTCCTTCAATATCTCTGAGCAGAGATAAAACAGTTACTTTCTCTTCCTTAGCTTTTACATATACATCCCTACACAGCGTAAAATCATTAAGAGAAAGCAATATATCATAGCCTCTGCCGTTTTCAAGGTTGACAATGTTTTTATAGTACTCCTCGTTATTACCCACCGAAAAGAATTTATTAGGGTCAAGACTTGTAAATTTTCGCGGCAATTTAGGAGAGATTTGGTTTTCGCTCATCTGAAACTCGCCAATGTTTACAACACCTAGTTCTGTTCTGTGTTGGAAAAAATCGCAGTAAAGAAGCGTGTATCTGGTGTGATAACCATAATCATTCCACGAATCGTCAAGCCTGTCTTTATAAATCACTCCCTTGAGTAAATAGAAAGTGTCAGGTTCACAGTCCGTCGGAATTTCTTTCATAACAATAAACCTCATGCAATACCCCCCTACTCCACGTCCTGAAGCTGGAACGCTTGCTCAATGAGAACCATTACGTCGTTCAGCTGGTCTAACCTCTCAAAGCCGACCTCCACATCACCGTTGTCTCGCCTGCCGACGTCGATTATATCCTTACAAATTTCCTTCTCGTTGGAGACATTGGCAAACTTCATATTTATCTCCAAGTGAATCAGTGAGCTATGGATAACAGGGATTCCTTATTGTTGTATTGGCTGGGGGAGGAGGATTCGAACCTCCACTGACGGAGTCAGAGTCCGCTGTCCTGCCGTTAGACGATCCCCCAATCAGCAAATTTATTATATCACAAAATTTTTTGGTTGACAAGTAAATTTGAAACTCTAAAAAAGAGATCGATTGAGTAACAAAAACCTTTGGCCCGAATACTTAGAAATATCTAAGTATTCGGGTTTTTTTAACATAGGTTCAAATGGTAGAAACTATTTTATGGGAAAATTACTGCGGATTTTGATCCTTTCAAGAATTTTTAATGGAGTCAATAATTTTATGAAATGTGAAGGCTGCGGTATAGAGATACAAACAGAAGAGCCTAAAAACCCAGGGTATATACCTGAGAATGTCCTAAAAGAAAAAATAGAAAATAACGAATCTGTAGTTTGCCAAAGATGCTTCAAATTAAAGCATTATAATTATTTATTACCGGTCACAATAAATTCTGATTTTTCCCATGAGATCGACAAGATTTTAAGGGATTTCGAAACGGTTTTGTGGGTGGTTGATATAATAGATTTCGAAGGCACATTCAGAAAAGAGATTGCCGAAAAAATAAAAGGGAAGAATATTTTTTTAATCGTCAATAAAATAGATCTTTTACCGAAAAGCACACCCTACGAAAAATTAAAAAATTGGTTGCTATTGAGGATCAAAGAGATGGGCATAAATATCCCGGATGATCATGTGAGAATGGTCAGCGTTAAAACAGGTATGGGAATAGAAAAAACAAAACAATTGCTTTTGCAAAAAGAGAAAGAAAAGGCATTGGTATTTGGGGTAACCAATGTAGGTAAATCATCTTTTTTAAACAGACTAGTGGAAGCAGAAATAACTGTAAGTGCATATTCTGGAACTACTTTGAAGGTATTAAAAGCAAACGTACCTAACACAGATTTGCAATTATTCGATACCCCTGGCATTTTCACACAAGACAGGTTGTGCGATTTTTTTGATATTTATACTCAAGTTAAGATGATTCCTTCTAAAAAAATTAAAATTAAAACTTTCACGGTGAATGAAAAAAATGTTCTTTTTATCAGCGGATTGTTCTGGTTGAAAGTTTTAAAGAACGGTGTTAACAATTTACCACCTATAATCACTGTTTTTCTTCCAGAAGAGATATCTGCTCATAGAGCAAAAGAAGAAAGAGTTAATGATTTACTTCACAATAGAGAGGTTTTATTCCCTCCTTACGATAATAATTTTGATTTTGATCAAATAGAGTTTGAAAGAGAAAATGTAAAAATTGATAAGGGAAATGATATAGCCCTTCCTGGAGCGGGATGGCTTTCTATAAAAAGAGGTCCCTTAATAGCAGAAATATCAAAACCTAAAGGGCTTAAGTATGTGATAAGAAAATCAATGAAATAGAAAGATTTCATGTGGGCCGATTGTGGGGTGGGGAGCGGGGCGAAGGGGCGCTGTCTATAGAGTTTTCGAGCTTTGAAAGAAAGTAGGATTTCATCATTTATGGAGGTGTAAAAACTTGCAATTGAAAGAACCTGGAGTAGTTGTTGGGGTATCAAATAGGCATGTACATTTATCACAAGAAGATTTGGAAAAGTTGTTTGGTAAAGGCTATGAATTAACTCCCTTAAGACCACTGGGACAACCGGGTCAATACGCATCTGAAGAATGTGTAGATTTGATAGGACCAAAGGGTTCTTTCCAAAAAGTGAGAATATTAGGTCCGGTAAGAAAGGAGTCACAAGTCGAAATATCTAGAACAGACTCCTTTAAACTGGGAGTAAACCCCCCTGTTAGAGACTCAGGAGATATAGAAGGAACACCAGGGATTACGATAAAAGG
The DNA here is from genome assembly GCF_016772115.1 of Petrotoga sp. 8T1HF07.NaAc.6.1. Lineage (NCBI taxonomy): Bacteria > Thermotogati > Thermotogota > Thermotogae > Petrotogales > Petrotogaceae > Petrotoga > Petrotoga sp. 8T1HF07.NaAc.6.1. The sequence continues at coordinate 6,378 of NZ_AUPG01000025.1, read as the reverse complement.
ACCTGTTGGTGAAATACAATTAAAGAAAGGTGTAATCATTGCCAAAAGGCACATACATATGCACCCAAAGGATGCCGAACATTATGGCGTTAAAGATAAAGACTTAGTTTCAGTATATTGTGATAAAGAAGGAAGAAGACTTATTTTTCAAGATGTTTTGGTCAGAGTCAGTGAAAAATATGCATTAGAGTTTCATGTTGATATCGACGAGGCAAATGCGGCTTTACTCAACAACGGAGATTATGTGAAAATTATAGAAAAATTCTAAAAATCGGTGCTTGCACCGGTTTTTTTCAATCAATATCAGAAGGTATTTCATAGGTTATACCCCCATATTTCCCTTCGGTTATTTCTCTTAGAAAGGCATTTCTTCCCCTTTCGTAATCTGGAACTCCGCCTTTTTTTATAAAATTTCTCTTCATAGAAAACCTTTCTATGAACTCAACTATATTTTCACAGCTTTCCCAATCTTCTAAAACTGAATCCAAAATATTAGGATACTCTTGTTTTAAAAAATCAAAAAGGTAGAAAAGAGCCTCATCTAATTCCGTATCTTCTGCTTTTAGAGAACCAATTAGAATTAATTTGTTAACAAGATCTTTGTTAAAAAGTTTTGGATATAACACACCCGGTGTATCAAGAACTTTTAAGTCCTTCGATACGGTTATCCATTGTAAACCTCTTGTTATACCAGGTTTATTTCCAACTGCAGCAGATTTTTTACCTTTTAAACGGTTTATAAAGGTAGATTTACCAACATTTGGTATACCAACTATCATAAGCGACTTTTCATTGAACTTTTGAGGGACGATGGGATAAATATATTTTAAAAAAAAGTCTTTAACATTGAATTCATTGAGGCTAAGTGAAAAAACATCCTCACCTTTTTCCTTATAATACTTCTCCCACAACTTGATTTTTTTCATGTCGCAAAGGTCTTTTTTATTGAGAATAATTATTCTTTTTTTGTTCCTAAAAAGCTGTTCTTCTTCATACGCCCTGCTAGCGTACGGAGCCCTTGCGTCAAGAATTTCTACTACAGCATTAACAAGTTTTAAATGCTTTTTTATCAAAGATTTGGCTTTTTCTATATGTCCTGGATACCACATACTTTTAACCCCTTTATACAGCTGTTCTCACGATTATTCTTATTTTTCTTAAATTGTGGTATAATACAAGTGATAAAAGTATACCTTATTTTGTAAAAAAATCAAAGAGGAGGGATAATCTATTCTGAGATATTCTATCTCTATACCTGAGAATGTTGAACCGATTGAAATTTTTGGGGCTTATGATAGCCGAACAAAGTACATTAAAAAAGAGATGAACGTAGATATACATTACAAAAATAGAAAAATTTTCATCGAAGGAAAGGATGACGACTCGGTCAATAAAACATCAAAGATATTCACAGAACTTTTAGAAATTTTAGATGAAGGCCATTTACTTGATTGGGATGAATTTCAATACGTGGTTTCTAGGTATAAAACCAACGGGAATGGTTCAAAAACTGAAGAAAAGAAAAAATCAATGAAAGAAGTTATCAACACCCGGATCGTGGGTACCCAAATTTTTGCAAAAACTGAAGGCCAAGCAAATTATATCGACTACTTAAAAAATAATGACATTGTCTTTAGTATAGGACCAGCGGGAACCGGCAAAACGTATCTAGCGGTTGCTATGGGAGTAGACTATTTAAGATCAGGTAAAGTTCAAAGGATAATACTTACTAGACCAGCAGTTGAAGCAGGAGAAAAACTAGGTTTTTTACCTGGTAGCTTTTATGAAAAGGTTGACCCCTACTTAAGGCCGTTGTACGATGCCTTACTTGATTTTATGGATACTGACAAACTGATTTCATACAGAGAAAAAGGTATTATAGAAATACTACCTTTAGCTTACATGAGGGGTAGAACATTAAACAATTCTTATATTATCTTAGACGAAGCACAGAATACAACTTATCAGCAAATGAAAATGTTTTTAACAAGGATAGGGTTTAACACGAAGGCGGTCATCACTGGTGATGTAACCCAAATAGACTTAGAAAAAAAGAAAGACTCTGGATTACTATCGGTTAAAAAGGTATTGAATGGTAACATTTCTGGGATAAAATTCATTGAACTTTCAAATAACGATGTGGTGAGGAATCCTTTAGTAAAAGAAATTATAAAAGCCTACGAAGATTATGAAAACGGTTTATAAATGGGTATAAAATAAGGAAGTGTTTTCCACTGTATGAAGAACAAAAATACAGAAAATAATAAACGAATTAGTAAAAATCTTTTTCAAAAAGTGAATCTATTTTTTTCTAAAAATAAGGGTTTTATAAGTAGGGTAGTTCTTTTTATTTTTTTAGCTTTATTCACAGAATGGCTCATTTTCAACAGAATCTCGTTGAATTTTCAGTTAAGTTTTAACTTAGTATTTCTTGTATTTTGGATATTTATCGGAGAATTTTTGTTACCTAAGAATAAAATGTTTAAACTTCATCCTAAAAATTATTGGGCGGCTTTTTTAACGCCGCTCTTTTTCAATATAATACTGAATCTTTTTGTTTTCAAATATGTGAATATATTTGCAATATCGACCATATTGAGTACTTTGATAATAACCTTACTAATAGATTACTCTACCGGTTTAATTTCAGGGCTCATATTTTCCGCTTACTTTGGTATTTTATTCGGATTTGATTTGAAGTTCACGATTTTTTTATTTTTACCTGCAGCAGTTGTCGCCCTATCATCCAGAAAAACCAAAAGAAGAATAGAAATAATACTACCATTTTTTTGGGCTAGTTTAACGCAAATTATCGTTGCTTATGTAATTAACTTATACTATACTCCGTTGGACTATCTCATAATAATCGAAAGTAATTTTTTGAGCGTATTGGTAACTATGGGTATTTTACCCTTCTTTGAATACTTAACCAGAGTTTATTCCGAGATTGGGTTGTTGGAACTTGGTAATTTAAGTAATCCTTTGCTAAAAAATCTTTCATTGAAAGCACCAGGAACATACTATCACAGCATGATCATATCTAACTTAGCGGAAAGCTCTGCTGAGATTATCAATGGAAATATGGTTTTAGCCAGGGTAGGTTCTTATTTCCACGATATAGGGAAGGTGTGGAGACCTCAGTTTTTTTCAGAAAACCAAAAGAATAAAAACCCTCATTCCGATATAAGTGCTAAATTAAGTTCTTTGATTTTAAACAACCATGTCACTTATGGTATCGAATTGGCAAAAAAACACCGTTTACCTATACTAATAGAGGATATGATAGCACAGCATCATGGCACAAGGGTTAAGCAATTCTTTTACAGCGAATATTATAATCAAACAGGGATAAAAGATACCAACATGTTCAGATATCCCGGACCCATCCCTCAATTTAAGGAAGCTGCCATACTTATGATATGCGATGTAACTGAAGCCATGGTAAGAAGTATGCAAGACTTAAGCGCTGTTGATCTTAATGAAAAACTTGATAATTTGATAAACTCCCTTTTTTTTGAAGGACAGTTAGATGATTGTGGATTAACACTTAGAGAAGTCAAAAAGATAAAAGGCAGAATTATTAGAACCATAATGGAAATGAATCATAAAAGGATATCCTATCCCAAAGTTGAGGCAAAAGAACTTAAAGAGTAGAGGAGAACGCCTTTGAAAATAAACGTTATAAACCAACAAGAGTTAAGAGAGATAGACACTAAATTAATCAAAGATATCGCCAAAAAACTTCTTCTAAACGAGGTTGGCGAAGGGGATTTTGAATTAAACATATTAATCACCGACGATAAGAATATAAGCGAATACAATAAATATAGAGGCAAAAGTTCACCTACGGATGTTTTATCCTTTTCTTATGGTTTAAAAGAACCTGTCATTGGAGATATTGTCATTTCTGTTGAAAGTATAGAAAAACAAGCGCCTGATTTTGGCAATTCATTTGAAGAAGAATTCTATTATATACTTATTCATGGCTTACTACACATCGTTGGTTACGATCATGAAAACTCTGAAGAAGATGCTAAAAAAATGTTTGACGTTCAAGATCAATATTTTCATCAATTAATCAAAGACAGGAGGAGATAGAGTTGGCTACAGTAAAGCCCTTTAAAGCTTTAAGACCATATAAAGGGATAGAACAGTGTTTTTCTTGCCCACCCTACGATGTACTTGAGGAGGATGAAGTTAAGGAAATAATCTCTAGAAACCCCAATTCTTTCTTGAGGGTAACAAGGTCCGAAGTAGAGGCGAAAGAAGATTCTAAAGAAGCTATTTACAAAAAAGCCAAAGAAAATCTTGAATCCTTTATTAAAAATGGCGTATTAATCAAAGATGTTGAACCATCTTTTTATATTTATCGTGAAACCTGGCAAGGAGTTTCTCAAACAGGTTTTTTTGCTGTGGTGAGCGTGGATGAGTACGACAAAGGGATTATAAAAAAACATGAATTAACAAGAAGTGACAAAGAAGACGACAGGACAAATCACATATTAAATCTAAATGCACAAACTGGACCTGTTTTCTTAACCTACAAAGCCCAAGAAGACTTAAAAGCAATCATTGACAAGCTTATAAAAAACAAGGAAATTCTTTATTCCTTTTGCGATGAAAACAATGTGAAACATGAACTCATCAAAATCCAAGAAGAAAACGAAAGGGAACAAATCGAAAAAGCTTTCAATACTATCGAATATCTTTACATTGTAGATGGACACCATAGGGCTGCTGCCGCTTCCAGAGTTCAAAAAATACTGAAAGAAAAAGACACAAGTTACTCTTTGAATAAACCCTACAATTATTTTATGGCCGCTATTTTCCCCCACAACGAACTCAGAATACTCCCGTACAATAGAATTGTTAAAGATCTAAATGGTTTAAATGAAGATGAATTTTTGAAAAAGATGGGTTCTTATTTTGAAGTAGAAGAAGCTCCCTTTTCACCTTATTCTCCTGATTCCTCACACTCTTTTGGAATGTATCTTCAAAAAAAATGGTACAAACTCACATTTAGAGGTGAAGAAAGTGAAGATCCTGTAGAAAACCTTGATGTACAAATATTGCAAAAATACTTATTAGATCCCATACTTTCCATAAAAGATCCCAGAACCGATCCAAGAATATATTTCCTGGGTGGTATTAGAGGTGTAAAAGAAATCGAAAAGTGGGTAGACAAAAAAGATTGGAAAGTTGGATTTTCTATGTATCCCACTCAAATAGACCAACTCTTAAAAGTTGCAGAGATGAACAAGATAATGCCACCTAAATCCACTTGGTTTGAACCAAAATTGAGGAGTGGCTTATTAATTCATGAATTAAGCTGAGCCTTTTTCCCACACATTAGAGGTGGTAGTTATAAAATACTATAATTTTAATTTAAAAAACAAAATCGAAACAATAAAAACTCATACCGTTGATGAAAAAATTCAAGTAGATGAAATAAAGGTATTTGAAAATAATCTGTACGGAATAAAAAGAAAATGGAAGATTTTATCTTCTCATAACTCGGTTGATTTCATAAAACGCATACTATGCCCCAGTGACAACGTTATGCTAACCTATTATCATGATGAGAAAGGTGAAATGTCTAAATATCTCGTTTATATAGATTTTGGTAAATACAATGTCAGCAGCGGAAATATTGAATTTCAAGATCAAGAATTAGATCTTCTAGTTTATAACAACTTAAAATACAAAATACTCGATATGGACGAATTATTAAATGCCTTTGATTGCGAAAAAATCACTTTTTCTGATATGCAAAAGATTTTAATAACTCTTGAGCAGTTTATTAATAATTTTAATTATTTGGGTATAATTGACGCTATTAATTTGAAATTCGGCCCCAATGCTATTAATTGGCTTTTGAAAAACAAAACTAGTATAGTATAATAACTCATACCTGGAGGGGAAAAAATTGAGAAAACTCTATCGTTCCAGAGAAAATAAGATTTTAGCCGGTGTTTGCGGAGGCTTAGGTGAGTATTTTCAAATAGACCCTGTCATCATACGGCTGTTATGGATTGTTTTAAGCCTAGTTTGGGGATTCGGGGTTATTTTGTATATAATCGCAATTTTTATAATCCCTCCCGAACCTCAACAAAATCATTATTCTGATAATTTTGAAGAAACCCCCGAAAACGAGCATCACCATGTTTCACATAATTTAGAAGATGAAGACAGAAAAGTCGTTATAGGTCTGTTTGCTTTACTATTTATCGTAATTGGGTTAATTATTTTGGTAAGTATAATAACTCCTTCGACATTTTTCTTTAGAAATTTTATCAAAATCTTGATAAGTATATTACTGATCGGAATTGGTGCATATTTAATTTCCAAATCAAGAACCAAAAAATAGCAATAAAATAA
>NZ_AUPG01000022.1:0-16079 GCF_016772115.1 Petrotoga sp. 8T1HF07.NaAc.6.1 | reverse complement strand
TTTGATTTTTTGTCATTATATTTAAGTCGTAGTCTGGTTTTATTTCGAAAAGATTCAACACTTGATCGAGCATTTCTCTGTGCTGAGCGGTTGCTATTACTTTTACCTCCATATTTTCTTCTTTCAGCTTTTTGTATAATGGTGCCATTTTTATTGCTTCTGGCCGTGTTCCAAATATCATCGCTATTTTCATTCGAGGACTCCTTGTTATGGTAATGTTTTTAGTTTTTTTATGTAAGCTGCGTTTAGTCTTTGTTAGCGCCCCTTCGCCCCGCTCCCCACCCAGTTGCCAATCACATAATGTAATTATATCATATATGTTTTTAGGTCCATGGTTTTTTGATGGTAAAACCAACAATGAAGATGTTTTGAGGTTTCTTTGTTAAAAGATAAATAAAATTCTTTTAGCGTTAATTTTTTGATTGTATAATATAAATGTATAAAAAAGGTGTGAATTTTTGCCTTTCCAGAAGGGCGAAAATAGTTAAAAAATATATTGACAAATGTGTTTGTATGTGATGAAATATACCTGTAAGAGGTGATAGCATATGAATGCATATAAACTACATGAATTTGCTGAAATGATCGGTGTATCGGTCAAAACATTGCACAGGTGGGACAGAAAAGGGATACTTAAGGCGTTTCGAAGTCCAACCAATTGACGCTATTATACTCATAAGCAGTACGTAGATTATATAGGTGAAAGTAATTCTAAACATAGGAAAACAATAATTTACGCAAGAGTTTTAGCAAATAACCAGAAAGATGATTTAAAAAATCAAGTGGAATTTTTAACACAATATACTAACGCAAAAGGAATTATTGTTGATGAAATATTTGAAGATATTGGCTCTGGATTAAATTACAATCGTAAAAAGTGGAATAAATTAATAGGAAATTGTAGGTTAGGTTTAGTAAAAACAATATTAATTGCACACAAAGACAGATTTATTTGTAGTGGTTACGATTGGTTTGAAAGATTTTTAAAATCTAATGGTGTAGAAATTATTGTAGTAAACAATGAGAAACTATCAACCCTATTCATGTTTTTTCGTGTAAAATCGACGGACTTAGAAAGTATAAAAAGCAAATAAAGGGCGATGATGAGATTGCTAAAGAGCTACAAAACAGAGATAAATCCGACGCTTGAACAAGAACAACAAATTAAAAAAACACTAGGTGTTTGTAGGTTTATATACAATTTCTACATTGCACATAACAAGGAGATTTATGAAAAAGAAAGGCGATTTGTTTCGGGTATGGAGTTTTCAGTATGGTTAAATAACGAGTTTATACCGAACAGTCAAGAATTCAATTGGATAAAAGATGTATCGAGTAAAGCTGTTAAACAATCAATTATGAATGGTGAAAGAGCTTTTAAAAAGTTTTTTAAAGGTAAATCAAAATTTCCTAGATTCAAAAAGAAAAAGAATAATGACGTTAAAGCCTACTTTCCTAGAAATAATAAAACTGATTGGACGATTGAAAGACATAGAGTAAAAATACCAACATTGGGATTTGTTCGACTAAAAGAAAAAGGCTACATCCCTACAAATGCTAAAGTTGGAAGTGGTTCAGTTTCTTTTGAAGCAGGTAGATATTATGTTAGCGTTCTTGTAGAAGAAGACAGCCTCACGGCAGTTGAAAAAGGAATAAAGCAAGACAATATATCATTCTCCGAAGGGATTGGTATCGATGTAGGTATAAGAGAATTTGTAGTAGCTAGTAACGGTATTAAGAAGAAAAATATAAATAAAAGCAAAGAAATTAAAAAACTCGAAAAAAAACTTAAGCGTGAGCAGAGACGGTTATCAAAAAAATACGAAAATAAAAAGAAAGGAGGTACTGCCACAAATTCTGCAAAAAATATAGACAAACAAGTATTAAAGGTCCAGAAACTTCATCAAAAACTTAAAAACAAACGTCATGACTATGTGAATAAAGTAGTTTGTGAACTGGTGAAAACCAAACCAGAATATTTCACTATCGAAGATTTGAATGTTAAAGGAATGATGAAGAATAGGCATTTATCAAAAGCAATTGCAAAACAGAATTTCCACTATTTCAAGATTAGACTCGAAAACAAATGTAAACATTTAGGAATTCAATTGAGGATAGTTTCAAGATTTTATCCATCAAGTAAAATATGTTCTCATTGTGGTAATATCAAGAAAGACCTAAGATTATCAGACAGAGTTTACATTTGCGAAGAATGTGGATCGAAAATAGATAGAGATTTGAACGCAGCAATTAATCTGAAGAATGCCAAAGAATATGCGATAGCTTGTTGAAATTGCTTTGCATATGTGTACCGATGGCCAGTCGGGAATTCACGCCTGTGGAGTGTCAAACAAACCGTAGTAGATATATATCGAGGCGGGACACGTTGAAGCAGGAAACTTCTGGATATAGGCATGTTTGTCTATGTTTTCAGTGGCAGGATGTGTATGGATAACAAATGGATTAGAATAAAAGGTGCTCGAGAGCATAATTTAAAAAATATAGATGTTGAGATACCTAAGAATACCCTTTCAGTCATTACCGGCTTATCTGGTTCAGGAAAATCAACTTTAGCACTTGATACTATATATGCGGAAGGTCAAAGAAGGTATTTAGAGTCTGTTTCTTCCTATGCAAGACAGTTTTTAGGAAATTTGAAAAAACCCGATGTAGAATTTATCGAGGGGCTCTCACCTTCAATTGCTATTGAACAAAAATCTGTAAGTCATAATCCAAGGTCAACGGTAGGTACCATCACAGAGATTTATGATTATATTAGGGTGTTGTTTGCAAGGGTTGGTAAGGCTTACTGCCCAAAGTGCAATATCCCACTGCAAAGTTCTACTGTAGATGAAATTGTGGATAATATTTTTAAGAATTTTAATGAGGATGCAAGATTGTATATCTTTGCTCCAATTGCCAAGGAAAAGAAAGGTGAGTTTAAAAAGGAACTACATAGTATGAAGCTGTCAGGTTTTAAAAGGGTGGAAATCGATGGAGTGATATACGATTTAGATGAGATAGACTCACTTGAAAAGACCTACAGGCATAATATAAACCTACTTGTTGACAGAGTTAAGTTGAGAAAAGATAATTTTGAGAGAATCTTCGAAGCCGTTGAATTGTGCCTTAAAGAAGGAGATGGCTTTGTAGAAATTAGGGAAATGGATAATGATGAGAACGTTATTTCTTCTCAAACTTATTCTGAGAATTTAGCTTGCCCTAAATGTGGTTACAGCTTTCCAGAAATTAATCCCAAATTGTTTTCATTTAATAGTCCTTATGGGGCATGTTCGGAATGCCATGGATTAGGTTTTAAGTTGGAGGTTGAGCCTGAATATATATTTGATATAAACAAGTCTTTGGAAGATGGCGCTGCTTTGAATATGGGGAAAGACACTTTCATGGTGAGCATGATGAAAGATGTTGTTCGAAGTTTGGGTGAGGATCCATCAAAACCTTTAAAAAGTATGCCTTCGAAAGTTTTAAATACCTTGCTGTATGGGACTGACAAAGAAATAGATTTTTCCTTTTCAAAAAAGAACGGAGACAGTTATGAGTTTACTAGAGGGTTTGAAGGAATGGTGAATTGGTACGAAAGAAGGTACAAGCAAACGGATTCCCGGGAAATAAAGGAATGGATCGAAAGAAATTTCATGATTCAAAAGACATGTCAAGCCTGTAATGGCAAAAGGTTGAGGGAAGAAGCGTTAAGCGTTAGGATAGATGGATACAATATATATGATTTGACAGAAATGCCAATTAGTGAACTAAAACTTTTCTTTGATGCTTTAAAACTGAGTGATTTTGAAATGGAAATTGCCCACGAACTTCTTAGAGAAATAAATAGAAGGTTAACTTTTTTGATCGATGTAGGACTTGATTATTTGACACTTGGAAGAAATGCGACAACTCTTTCTGGTGGAGAGTCCCAGAGGGTTAGATTGGCTACACAGATTGGATCGGGGTTAACAGGAGTGACATATGTTTTGGATGAGCCAACTATAGGTCTTCACCAAAGAGATAACGACAGGCTTATAAATACTTTGAAAAAGTTGAGAGACCTCGATAATACGGTAATAGTTGTCGAACATGACGAGAACGTTATTAGAGCCTCAGATTATATTATAGATCTTGGGCTCGGCGCAGGTGTCAATGGGGGAAAAGTCATCTTTCAAGGTCCTACTAGTAAGTTGTTAGAGAATTCTAATGGGTCCCTTACAGGGAAGTATTTAAGGGGAGAAACAAGAATAGAAATAATTGATAAAAAACGAGTAGAAAAGAACGCTAGTTTAAAGATAATCGGTGCCAAACACAACAATTTGAAAAATGTCACGGTTGAGATTCCCTTGGGGAAATTTGTGGTTATAACAGGAGTTTCAGGCTCAGGTAAATCTTCGTTGATTATGGATACGTTGTATCCGGCTTTGCAAAAGGAGCTTTATAATTCCAGGGTGAGACCCGGAGAGTATGAAAAGATCGAAGGTTTAGAATATATAGATAGCGTGATCTCTATCGATCAAAGTCCTATTGGTAGAACTCCAAGAAGTAACCCAGCTACATATACAGGAGTATTTGATTATATTCGTGAACTGTTCGCTGCAACACCTGAGGCTAAGATTAGAGGATACGACAAGGGAAGATTTTCCTTCAACGTTAAGGGCGGAAGGTGTGAAGCCTGTAAAGGCCATGGAGTTTTGAAGATTGAGATGCAATTTCTACCTGATGTGTATGTAACCTGTGACGTATGTAAAGGTAAGAGATACAACAAAGAAACGTTAAAGGTCACTTATAAAGGTAAAAATATTTCTGATGTTTTAGATATGACTGTGGATGAGGCTTTGGACTTTTTCAAGAACTTACCTCTAATAAAAAATGTTTTAGAATTGCTGCAAGATGTGGGTTTGGGATACATAAGATTGGGTCAATCTGCGACCACCCTTTCTGGTGGAGAAGCTCAAAGGATCAAATTAACTTCCGAGCTAAGGAAAAAAGCAACGGGGAATACCGTTTATATACTCGATGAACCTACTACGGGTCTTCATTTTGAAGATATAAAGAAATTAATAAAAGTTCTCAATATTCTCGTTGAAAAGGGTAATACCGTTATAGTAATAGAACACGAGATGGACATTGTAAAAAACGCAGATTACATTATAGACTTAGGACCAGAAGGCGGAGAAAATGGGGGTTATATTGTGGCTACAGGCACCCCAGAAGAAGTAGCTGAGAGTGGTACTTACACCGGGTACTACTTGCAAGAGGTTTTATCAAAAGAAAGAATTTCAAAGTAGAAATAATTAAATTATTTTTACGTTGACTATTCTTTTTTAAGCCAATTTATAGTCTGTTCTGCCACTTTTTCTTTTTCGATATCGTTTACAACTACGTGCCCGCTTTCTTCTAATATCAGAAATTCGGTTTTTCCTTTAATATTATTTTCTATAATTTCCTTTACCGAAAAAGGAACGGCTTCGTCTTTTTTTGAAAGTATCACATAAGTGTTAGATGTGACTTTTGAAAGGTTTTTAAGAGCCATTTTTTGCAGTTTGTAAAGATCAGCTGCCTTTGAAGGCCAGTCATAATTCCAGTATTGGCTAGCTAGATAAGCAAGCTTTTCGTCATCGAATGTCTGAGGATTTTTTCTTTTTATTTTCTTAACGATAAGGCCAAAGAATGGAGTTAAATTTATTCTCCAATCTTTTGCTTTTAGTGCAGGAGCAGCTAAGACAATTTTTTCTGGATGAAATTTACTTGCTAAGAGAGTTGCTATTACACCACCCATAGAAAGGCCTAAAATGTAGACTTTTTCATGGTAGGTTTTTAAATTAATATAAGAGTCTACCGATTTTCTGAGCCAATCTCTCCAATTAGAGTTTAAAAAATCGTTGGAATTGGTTCCGTGCCCGGGGAGTCGAGGTATGTATATAGAAAAACCAGATTTGTGAATCTGTCTACCTATGTAGTACATATCATGAGGAGAACCCGTGTAACCATGTAGAATCAATACCGCAATATTTGAATCATTTTTTAAATAAAGCTCCTTTGATATTGGTGAGACAGATGTGCTTGGTGGTATATTATCGAAGAAATTCAAGATATAGACCCCCTTCATAGTCTGGTAATTATTAGCTATTTTCGAACTGAAGTCTGTAAAGATCGTAATAAATTCCGTGGTTGTTGATAAGTTCTTCGTGCCTTCCTTCTTCAACAACTAGCCCTTTATGCACAACTATTATCCTGTTGGAGCTTTTCACAGTCGAAAGTCTGTGGGCAATGGAAATTATAGTTGAACGTTCAGATATTTTATTCAAAGCTTGTTGTATTAAAAATTCAGTTTCTACATCAACATTTGCTGTAGCTTCGTCTAAAATTATAATCTTTGAATTAAAAAGTACCGCCCTTGTTAAGGCTACCAATTGTCTTTCACCAGATGATAAAGTTCCGCCTCTTTCTGTAATGACTGTGTAGTAATTTTGGGGCAACCGCGAGATAATTTCATCGGCATATACGGATTTTGCAACCTTTTTTACTTCTTCATCCGGAATGTCTTGGTTAAATAATCTCATGTTGTCTAAAATAGTTCCCGAGAACAGGAATACGTCTTGAGGTACAACAGCGATTTTTTTGCGTAATTCGTTGAGATCGTAGTCGTATAATTCTTTATCGTCTAATAGTATTTTACCACTTTGATATTTGTAAAGTCCACTTATCAATTTAATTATCGTAGTTTTTCCTGAACCTGTTTCCCCAACTATGGCTACTCTTTCGTTGGGATTTATTTTGAAACTTACACCTTTTAAAACTTCTTTATTTCCATCGTAGGAGAATTTAACGTTTTGAAATTCAACTTTTCCTTCTTGAATAGTAGTATATTTTTTCCTCCCAAAATTTTCCTGTTCTTGATCAAATATCTTAAAAATTTTTCCAGCCGATGCAAATGCGTTTTGCATTATGTCATACTTTTCTGCTAGGTCAAACAAGGGTCTAAAAAACATATCTATGTAAGAAGTGAAAGCATAGATGGTTCCAAAGGTTGTTTGCCCATCTGTTAACTGCAAGGAACCAAACCAAAGCAAAATACTAATCGTAAAATACTGTAATAGACTCATCAAAGGTCTAAAGATCGCAAATACATACATTTGTTGCAAATTAGCACGATATACCTTTGTACTCATGTAATCGAATTCCTTTTTCTTTCTTTCTTCTTGATTGAATAATCTTGTAACATTACTTCCAGCTAAATTTTCGGCTAAGTAGGAATTTAAGGCAGATATTCTAGTTCTGACTTTGTCGTAGGCTTTTCTATCAAAATGTCTGAATAACACAACTGAAACTACAATAACTGGGAACATAGACATTGTATACAAACTAAGTTCAAAGTCTAGGACCATCATTAAAATGATCACCCCAATTATTATAGCTATATCTTTAAGCAAACTTGTTACAACATCACTGAAGAAATCCGATAAATTTTGGGTATCATTAACCACACGTGTGGTAACTTTGCCTGGAGGATTTTTTTCAAAATATGTATATTTGAGTTTTAATATATGGCTGAATAAGTCTTTCCTCAGGTGAAAAATAACTTTTTGGCCAACTACGTTGGCAAAGAAAACTTGACCGTAATTTAAAAGAAATTGTCCCACAAGCACTGATATAAAAATAAGGCTAAAAATCTGTATTTTTCGAATAGCTATGTCAAAGTATTGGGAATATTGCTCGCCTGAGACTTGTATTCTTTCGCCTGTTTGATTGTTAACCATATAATAGTTGTTGTCTCTTTTTTCTAGATTATAAGCTCCATTCTCCTGTTCAACAAATTGTGTTTCGTTTTCAGGGACTAGATCAAACGAATAATTCACATTAATTACGTTATCAATCCCATATCGTATGAAAACTGGCAACGCTAACTCTATTATCGTTGCTATAGCCAAAGTTAAAAAGGTCAAAAAAAGTAGTAACTTGTATTTTTTTATATACACCCACAGTCTCAGGAAAGTTTTGAGATCGCCTTCGCTTTTTTCTTTTTCTTCTAAAAATATTTCCTCATGAACAGAAGCCATTACTCTACTCCTCCAAATTTTTTTCTATTAATTGTTTCATGTACATAGAATAGTAAATACCTTCTTGTGAGATTAACTGATTGTGATTACCGCTTTCAACGATTTGTCCATTGTCGAACACATAAATTTGGTCGGCATTTTTAACCGCTTTGAGCCTGTGGGATATAACAAGAATTGTTTTGCCTTCCGCTTGTTGTCTAAGTGTTTTGATTATTTCTTCTTCCGTCTCGGTATCTACAGCGGAAAGACAATCGTCTAGTATTATCCATTTTGATCTTTTGGCTAGAGCTCTTGCAATGGTAACCCTCTGCCTTTGGCCACCAGAAAGTGTGGCTCCTCTTTCTCCAACTATTGTGTCATATTTATTTTCGAAGCTCATTATGTCATCGTGTACATGAGAAAGTTTTGCAAATTCTTCCACTTTGTCTTCCATTTTTTCATTAGCAAAAGCTATATTTTCTCTTATCGTCATTGAAAATAAGAAACTATCTTGTGGTACATAAGAAACATAGTCTCTTATAAATTCACCATTCACATCGTTAATATCTTTTCCGTCTAAAAATATCTGTCCTCTTTCAACTGGGTATAGTTTTACAAGGAGCTTTGCTAATGTAGATTTTCCTGAACCTATTCTTCCAACAAAGGCTACCATTTCTCCAGGGTTTATATTCATGTTTATATCCTTCAAAACTTCTCTTTGTGAACCTGGATATTTGAAAGTTAGATGGTTGATTTGATAGTGTCCCTGAAATTCAAAATCTTCTCTTGGAGGTTCTTGAATGGAATTTTTTTGTTCTAAAACTTCATTAACCCTTTTTAAAGAAGCTCTTCCTCTTTGTATTAGGTTGATTAGGTTTCCAACCGCCATCATTGGCCATATCAACATTCCGATATATTGATTTGTCATTATGAAGTCTCCAAGGGTTATCTGATTGTTTATTACCATGGGTCCACCAAAATTGAAAACAAAAATAGTTGCTAATTGTCCTACTAACATGGCTAAGGGAAACATCAATCCCCAAACTTTTACCAAGCGAATGTAAGAATTATAGAACTCTTGAGACTTGTTGTCAAATATCTCTTGCATGGTATCATAGTTAGAATACAACTTTACAACATCCACACCAGAGACGTTTTCTTCGGTTATATTAGATAACTCAGAAGTTTTTTCTTGTAATTCTCTGAATCTTCTGTGAATGAATCTTCCAAAAAAGAGTGATATAATTGCTATTAAAGGAAGAGGCAGTACCGATATAAAGGTCAATCTCCAATTCACAAAAGTACCCATTGCAAAAACGGTCAAGGTCGTCAATACTATTGTATCAACGAGCATTATAACCAGAATTCCTAGCATACGCATCAACGTAGAAACATCAGAAGTGAACCTAGTCATCAAATCTCCAGTTCTCCATTTGTCGAAAAAATCTTGGTCTAAACCGATGATATGGTCGAACATATTTTTCCATGTTTGATATTCAAAAAGCCTAGCGGCTCCAATAATTGAAATTCTCCAAAAAACTCTACCAATTCCTAATCCTAAAGCTAACATGATTATTCCGAAGATTAGCGTTTTAACTTGATTAAGGTTCGGAGATTGTGTGTTTAGTATATCGACTATGCTTCCAATTTCTCTTGGAATAAATAGTTGAATAATGTCAACGGTTACAAGAAAGAGAATCCCGATGAGATATCTCCACCAATATTTTTTTAGAAACTCTTTGATCAAAAGATTCACCGTCCCAAATTGATTAGTATTCCTAACAAAATTATATCACTTGGTTCGAGGAATATCAATTGTTTTTATCGAAAAAATATATTAGAACTTAAAAATAATAAGAGGCGCTGACTATATATTTTTAGAGGTGATTTGTATGTTTGAAAGTTACGATAACGTTTACAATTTTTGGTTCGAGAATGGCGCAAGCTCTGTTACATTTTTAGAGTATGATGATGGATTGACAGCCTTTGATAGCTCTCTTTATCCAAGAAAATTTGAAGATATGGTCAAAATAGTTGAAGAGCGTACTTCAAAAAAATTAAAAAAGGTTTTTTTCACTCATTTTCACCCTGACCACACCTTTGGAGCTGTTTTTAGCAAACGCAAATTTGATCTGTATATGAACAAAAAAACGTTGGATTTTCTTAATGCTTTGGATGTCACTTTTCTAAAAGAAAGTTCAAAGATAGCTGACTTTAATTTTAACAATTTCAAAGAGGCTTTAAGGGAAAAAGATATCGTCATTTTCGAAAATTCTATTTTTCTTCTCCTAAGAGACCAAATTTTATCAGCAGAAAATATTGGTGGACATACTTTAGATTCAACAATATATATCCTTAAACCGCAAGGATATTTAATAAGTGGTGATCTCGTATTTTCTAAGGTACATGCAGAAATACTCAATTCGAATGTTGATGAGTGGATATCTAGATTAAATAACTTATCTTCCTTAGATATAGAAACGGTTTTTCCAGGACATGGGAAGCCAGAAAGCAAAAAGGTCCTAAAAGAACAATTGACCTATTTAAAAAGGAAGAAAAACGGAGAGAATTTGGAGAAAAGGTACGCAGATTACTCCCTGCCAGATTTAGCTCATTTATAACAAAACTATGAAGACAACAAAACTTTTTTCAATTCGATATCTGCTTCTTCATTAGGTAGAGGTGCGATTTCTTTAATTTCTATAATGACCTTTTTATTCTCTTGAGAATTCAAAATTTCTAACTTTTCCAAAACCTTTATATTTTCATAAGGTTTAAAATAGTAAATATTGAATTTAGTAAAATCTATATTAAGCAATCTTAAGAAGTTTCGGGTTTTCGGAATATATTGCTGGATTTCATATTCACCTACTTCTGTGGCAACGACATCAAAATTTTCCGGATCAAAAAAAGGTAAAAAAGATGAAAGCAAATCAGGAATAGTGGCCGTAAGTATGGATATTTGACCGTATTCATCTACTTCCTCATGAACATTTGTGTAAAAAACTGACTCGAAAAAATCGTAACAATAATAAATATCTTCAAATAAAGATGGTTTTTTAAAAGTAAAAATTAAATATCTGTTATCAATATAACTTACTTCAGCTGAAATTTCTTTATTCTCAGTTATTTGAAACTGAATATTAATATCAAATCTTAATTTTTTGTAACCCAAATAACTCTCTAAAAGGCTTTCTAAGCTTGGTTGAGCAAAAATGAATGTGGAAAAAGCAAGGAAGGATAAAAGGAAATATTTCTTAATTATCATTTCAGAGTTTTCATCCTTTCTCTCAATGAGACGATCTCTGTAACCCTAATTCCAAAATTCTCATCGATAACAACAACTTCGCCTCTAGCAATTAATCTTCCATTGGCATATATATCCAAAGGCTCACCTGCCAATTTGTTTAACTGTATCATAGACCCTTCGTGTAATTCTAAAATCTCTCTAAGATTTAATTTGGTTGATCCTAACTCGACTTTTAGTTCTAATGGGACGTCAAGCAAAAGTTCCAACTTTGATAGATCTATATTTGGGGAAATAGGCTCCTCCTTTTTTTCAAATTCACCAAATTCTACAGGTTGAACTTTGACCTTTTTTTCTTTGATCACGTTGGAATTGCTTCTTTTCTGTGTATTTGAATTTTTTGAGCTTTCTTCGTCTTCTGTAGTTTTACCAAAAGTTTTTTCCACAAGTTCTCTAATCTTTTGAGCAAATTTCATGGGTATAAATTGCCAGAACGTTGTTTCGGCTATTCCGTTGATCTTCACGTTGAACTTTATAGAGATAACATAAGCTTCTTTGTCTGTTTCTATGGGAGGAAACTCGATATTGGCTTCTGAAAAATTCACAACTCGACTGCTAGGCGGGGAGATATCAATATTGGTTTTTAGAAAATCTGATAAGGCGGTTGAAGCTGTACCCATCATTTGATTCATTGCTTCAGAAACTGCGCTTAAACTAATATCATCTAATTCCCTCTCTTCGATATTCTCTAAGTCTTTTCCCAGCATTAAATCTGCTATTATATTAGTTAAATTCAAAGGTAATACCAAGGTGTTCAAACCATACAAACCTTTTTTTGTACTCTACTGTAACAACAACATTTTCTCCTTCAAAATTGGTAATGATATTTTTAAATTTAATAATATCTGTTTGAGGATATTGGATTTCTATCTTTCTTCTTAGTAAAGTTGAAAGGGTTGTTGCTCCTGAACCCATAGTGATATTTGCAATTTCACCAATCATATCCAAAAGTGCGTCTAGTTTTTCATCTACAGTTGAGGGTTCTTCGCTTTCCTTTGGATCATCGGTGTTATTTAACCCTCCTAATAATGAATCCAATTCACTTTGATTTAGAATACGGTCTTCGTTTTCAGGCATTTTATTCATCTCCTGTTTTTTCTGTATCTTCATCTTTTTCAGAAGAATCAAGCTTTTTTGTCTTTTTTTTCATACTCTCTTCAACAAGAAGTCTTTCTAAAAGTTCTTTGTTTTTCTCAACGATCTTTACACTGTAAAAACCTTTACTCTTACCCACATTTACTTTGAATATTGGTCTTTCTTCAATTTCTAGATCTATTGGCTCATCGTAAAAAGAATCTAAGCGGATTACATCCCCGACTTCAAGATTCAAAAAATCATTTAAATATATCTCTGTTTTGCCAAGTATAGCAGACAAATTTAATTTTGAAAGCAACAGCGATTGTCTTAGATTTTCTTTAAATTCTTCAGTATGTCTGTAAGAGGTTGTCCACATTCTTGTTGTCAATTTATCGTTCAAAGGTTCCAACGAAGAAGATGGAAAACAAAGATTGACAAAACCTTGTACGTTTTTTATAGTAACAGAAAGTGTTATAAGAATTGTCATCTCATTTGGAGGGGCAACTTGAACAAATTGGGGATTGGTTTCTAAATTCTCCAAGTTGGCGTCAAATTCTTCAATATTCGACCATGATTTTGATAGCATTCTCAACATAACTGCAGATTCTTTTCTCAAAATGTTCATTTCTATCTCGGTGGGAGGTCTAATCTCTTCAAGAGTGTTTCCTGGCCCTCCTAAAAGTCTATCTATTATGACGTATCCTAAATCTAAGCCCATTTGTAGAATAGCGCTTCCTGAAAAAGCTTCGGACGAAAAGATAACGATAAATGTTGGGGAGTTCAATGATTTTTGGAATTCTGAAAAGGTGATTTGATCGATACTAGCATATTTAACATCGACGAATGTTCTGCTTCTGCCTGAAAGATAAGTAGATAGCTCTCTTGCAAAGCTTTCATGGATTAACTGGAGAGTTCTTAGTTGCTCCCGTGAAAACTTCATGGGTCTTCTAAAATCGTAATCTTTTATTCTTCTTTCTTCTTCCTGATACTCTTCAAGAACTTCTTCGGGGCTCTCTCCAGAACTCATTGATTTTAAAATACTATCTATTTCTTCCTGCGTAAGGGTCTCATCTTCAGGCATAAAAACACCTCTTTTTCATTATTGACTCGTTGTTATAGTCATTATAATCATTGTCACTTTTACAACACCCAAGCTTTCCCTTTCACCAGTAAATCCCAGCATTTCATTTAAAGAATCTTTTATTTGTTTCTTAGTTAATTCTATGCCTTGTGGAGTTGAAAGCTCACCTCTTGTTTTATTCATAAATATCATTCTTATAGCCTCTAAAACTTCCAATTTGTTGGAAGTTATTAAATCTCTTGCCTGGCTGCTTCCAACATCTAGCTGTAAAGAATCTATTACAGCAATGTCGTATCCTCCTTTTAACATCATAGTATATCTGGAACCTTCCATGATCAATAATACTTTAGCAGGTGCAGTAGCGGATACTTGCGAAGATTGATCAGAACTTGAAGAAACATTGGATGTCAAGATTCTCACTATAAAAAAAGACGTAATTCCTGATATTATTAAAGCAACAACTATGACTATTATTAAAGTCATTAAAAAAGATGGCTTTGACTTTCTGGTTTTTCCCTCTTCTGAAGTTATATTTTCATTTTCCAAAATCTTTCGCCTCCACGGTCTTGCACTTATCTTACTCTTTGCCTTAGTATAAGAATATCTATCCTTCTGTATTTTTGCCTTAATTCATTCAATCTTGTATTATATTCATTTTCTAGTTCCCTTTCAATTTGCTGTAACTGTGCGGAGTTTAATTCTCCTTCAGTAAAATGATCAAAGGCGATGGATTTTCGAGAATCAATCTCCGACCTTAATAGGGAAATTTCCTTAGCAATTTCGCTATCTCCTTCACCAATGGGAAAGAATCTGTCTGAATTGTAAAAATAATCTATATCAAATTGCCCAGAATTGATCTCAGCCATCTTTTCTACAAACCTTCTATTTTTTAATTCTGTGGTAAAAAAATTAACAACACTTGCTGCTCTAGCTGCACTCAAATGCCAATTAGAAGGATATACACTTGAGGGTAAAACTGGTTGATCATCCGTAAAACCATAAATTTCAATAGCGTTAGATGTGTGCTCTAATATTATTGTACCTATCCTATAAAGCAGGTCTTTAGCTTCGGCGGTTAATTCAGCGCTCCCTGGTCTGAAAAAGGCAATATCCCTCATAGATATTATCGTCCCTTTATCAGTTTCCTCAATAGTGATTTTCCCTTTATACTTTTCGTCTTCAATAATTTTTAATAGTTCTTGCCTAATTCCAGGATTAGAAGTAATCAACGGTTCTTCGGAAATGCTTCTGCCTCCAACTAGTACCCCAATTGGTTGTCCTTCGAACACATTTTGTAAACTAACAACCGCCTGTTGAAATTTTCCCGGTGATATAGTAGCCATAGAAAACAATGCAATAAACATAGTCAGCAACAAGGTAGTCATATCGCTGAAAGTTTGCATCCATTTAGCATCACCAGTTTTTTCTCTTTTTTTTCTAGGCATAAAATATCACCTCACGATTACAAAACAGCTTCACCTTTTTCGGCTTCATAGGCTCGTCTTTCTTCTTCACTGAGAAATGCCTTTAATTTTTCTTCCATCAAATGTGGATTTTCACCTTGTACTATCGATAATATACCTTCCAACATCATTCGCATCTGGTTAATATTTTTATCCACCTTTTTTTTAGTTTTTCAGCAGGGGGAAGAGCAAATATGTATGCAATAAGAGCACCGTATAAGGTTGTAATCAGAGCAAGGGACATCCTCGGACCAATAGTTGTTGGATCGCTAAGAGTATCCAACAACAAAACTAATCCTATCAAAGTTCCTACCATCCCCCAGGCTGGAGCCATGGCTCCCCAAGTATCTAAAACTGAGATCTTATCTTCCTCTGTTTCTTGATACATATCCATCTTCACTTCCAATATCTTTTTAATCTCTTCAGGATCCGTTCCATCGACGGCAGCTCTCAATCCATCTCGTAAAAAATCACTTTTAACACTCGGTATATCTTCTTCTAAAGATATCATTCCATCTCGTCTTGCTTTTTCAGAGAACGAGTACAAGGTCCTCAAAGTCTCAAGGTTGTCTATTTTAGGATTTTTTATTGCTTCAAGGATCATGTTAAATATTTTGAAAGACCTTGAACTTGGATGGGCAATGAAAGTTGCACCAATAGAACCTACAACGGTTATAAAGAAAGAAGGTATATCTATTAAAGTTGTAAATTCACTTCCTGCACCCACAACTATTGCAGCTATCGCTAAAGCTAACCCAATTATTGTTGATATATCCACAACTATCCCACCTCTTGTTTTGCACTATTCCAATTATAAAAAGTTTGCTCAAAAATAATACGTACCTTATTTGCCAAAAATCTCTTTATTTAATTCTACCACTTTTTTCTTAACTTCTTCAATACTTTCTTTAACGACGTAAACATGCCCGTTCATCATCGTTATCGTCGTATCAGGGTGGCACTCTATCTTTTCAATTTGATAAGGGTTAATATAAAATTCTTCATTGTTTAATTTTGTGAGTTTAATCATCTTAACCTCCGTGGGCGTTAAGGGGGTTTTCTCCCCTTAAAATTCCCAAAATCATACGTCATTTGCTTCGCAAATG
>NZ_AUPG01000021.1:0-17255 GCF_016772115.1 Petrotoga sp. 8T1HF07.NaAc.6.1 | reverse complement strand
GCTCCTAGTACGAGAGGACCGGAGTGAGTATGTCCCTGGTGAATCAGCTGTTATGCAAGTAGCAGGAGCTGAGTAGCCACACATATAACCGATAACCGCTGAAAGCATCTAAGCGGGAAACGGGCCCAAACAATAGGCTTCCCACTCGAGAGAGGTAAGGGCAGTTTGAGAACAAGACGTAGATAGGCCGCAGGTGTAAGTACTGAGAAGTATTGAGCCGAGCGGTACTAATAGCCCGAGGCTTTGGACGAAACTCTATGCACTTGTGAATGAGTAATAGGGGGTGAAGATAACGATACGGGAAACACCCAGAACCATACCGAACCTGACGGTTAAGCCGTATCGTGCCGATGGTAGTACGCTTTGACGTGTGAGAGTAGGTATCGCCCCCTTCCTTTTTTTTTAAATGTTTCTCTGCCCAAGTCCCGCCCTAAAAATTGCCGCGTAGAATATACGCGGCATTTTTGTTTATTAAAATGAAGAAAATATGATATAATTTTTTAGACGAAAAAATTCTAAAAATGGAGGTAGGAAGTGAGATGGAGGATGTTAAGGAAGTAGCATATAAAAGATATCAGCAATGGCTTGAAAGTGTAACAGATGATTTCAAGGAAGAACTACTCCGTTTAAAGGATAATGAAGAGGAAATTATTGATCGCTTTTATAAAGATTTAGAGTTTGGAACTGGTGGATTAAGGGGTATAATGGGTGTTGGAACTAACAGAATGAATGTATATACAGTAGCTCGAGCAACTCAGGGTTTCGCTAATTATTTAAAAAAATATAAAGATTTTCCGAGTGTTGTTATTGCTTACGATACGAGGTTAAACTCCGACCTATTTGCAAAGGTTGCTGCTCGAGTATTGGCTGCTAATAACGTTAATGTACATATTTTTGATCAAGTTGCTCCTACACCGTTACTTTCCTTCACCGTAAGAAAATTAAAAGCAGATGGCGGAATAATCATAACAGCGAGCCATAATCCACCCCAATACAACGGTTACAAGGTTTATACATCCGAAGGCACTCAAGCTGTTCCCCAATATGCAAATGAAATTACTTCAGAAATCGAAAAGTTAGATTACTTCAAAGATATTAAAATGATGGGATTCGAAGAAGCTGTTAATTCTGAAAAAATAAATATACTCAGCGAATCTATTTTCAACGATTATTTAGATGAAATTGAAGGATACATTAGGTCCTTAAATCCAAAAATGGATAAAAAACCCTTAATAGTATATACACCATTGTATGGAGCTGCTTTGAAATTAGTTGAAGGAATTTTGAATAGGTTAGGTTTTGAGTTTAATCTAGTTGAAGAACAATCAAAAATTGATCCTTCTTTCTCAACTTTAAAGGTTCCTAATCCCGAAGAGAAAGAAGCATTTGAATTAGCTTTGAAAAAAGCAAAAGAAATAGATGCCGATCTAATTTTGGCAACGGATCCTGATGGAGACAGAATAGGGGTATTTGAAAAATATAAAGGCGATTATGTATCTTTTACAGGAAATCAAATTGGAGTAATGTTGGCTCATTATTTGTTAAGCAAATTTAGGGAATTTTCTTCCTTAAAACCAGACGATTACATTGTAAAGACAATAGTTACTACTGATATGGTTAAACCCATTGCCCAAGAGTTCGATGTAAAAGTCGAAGAAACATTGACAGGATTCAAATATATAGGAGAAAAAATAGAAAAATATCTAGGAAGTGGAAAAAAATTTATATTTGGATTTGAGGAAAGTTATGGATATTTGGCGAACGATCATGTGAGGGATAAAGATGCCATAATTGCTGCTGCATTAATTTCCGTTATGAGTTCTGAGTCCCTATCCAAACTGAAAACACTCACCGAGTATTTGAAAGATCTAAAAGAAAGATATGGTTATTATGATGAAAAGCTTCTTTCTTTTACTTTTGAAGGGTTTGAAGGAACTCAAAAAATAAAACGCATAATGAGCAAAATGAGAAAAAATCCTCCTATAAAAGTTGGTGATTTTCCTTTGAAGGAAACTTTAGATTATCTTAATGGAATAGAGGGGTTTCCGAAATCCGACGTAGTAGAACTGAGATACTCAAACGTTAAAATTATAGCGAGGCCTTCAGGCACAGAGCCAAAAATCAAATTTTATATTATGGTAAAATCATCTTCCGAAAATGAATCTCGCAAATTGATAAAAGATGCTGAGCAGGCTATCTCAGAAATTGTAAATGTTTAGTATTCTAATAAAGGTGAGTGAAAATGAGGTTTCATAACGTTTTATTTACAGATAATGGTAATTTCGTAGAAATCAACGATATTTCTTATTTAGATGGAAGCACTATAAAAATAAACGACATTCTTCCACCTTCGATTTTAAGAAAAGGTTCTGTTAACTTCGTGGGATATTTTCTTGTGGAAGAGGATAATAATGATCTATCAGGTATAAGAAGATATTTAAATATAAGCGAGCGAAGAGGAAAATACCTTAAATTAAGTTATTGTGATGACATATCTAACACGGTTAGAGAGATTCATGGTGATTATGTTGATCTGGTTTCTAAATATGTAGGGTTAAGGAGAGTAATCTCTTCTTTCAACGATTTGATTTTAGAAAACGATATAAACAACAATTTTAGTTATTGGTTAGAAAAGACGGTTGAAAATGTTCCTCTTGACGTTAGAGAGTTGATCGCTCAAAGAATTACAAAATTTGTTAATTTGTATTTGATAAAGATCTATGAAGGGATTTATAAAAGAAATATAGATCTATTAAAAAGATTTGAATCGGAAATCGCATTCAAAATTTTAGAAGCTCAACTATTACAGAAGACATATTAGGAGGAGTATTCGTGAAATGGGTTGCAGCAACGGTAATGTATGATGGTTCAAACTTTTATGGTTATCAAAGTCAGCCAACATTTCGTACCGTTCAAGATGAGTTTGAAAAAGCCTTAAAGGTTATTTTTAAAAAAGAAATTCCTTCTTATGCTTGTGGAAGAACTGATACAGGAGTACATGCGGTAGGCCAAGTTATTTCCTTTAAAGTAGAAAATGAAAATATGACTGAAAAAAATATCAAAGATGCTTTGAATGCTATTTTACCAGAAGATGTGTATGTAAAAGAAGTCAAAGAAGTAAAAGAAGGGTTTAATCCAAGGGCAGAGGCAAAAAAAAGAATATATCATTATTTTATTTATATTAGTGAAGATCCAAATATATTTTTAAGAGACAGAGTATGGTGGATCCCTTTTGCATTGAATTTAGAAAAGATGAGACAGGCAGCAAAATATTTTGAAGGGGAGCATGATTTTACCAGTTTTAAAACCGGTAACGATGAGAGAAATCCCATAAGGACCATTTATAGGGTAAGGATAATAGAGTTAAGAAAAGATTTAATTTTGATAAGAGTTGAAGGCAAGTCCTTTTTAAAAAGAATGGTTAGAAATATCGTTGGTTCATTGGTAAAGGTGGGTACAGATGTATGGGAAGTGGAAAAAATACAGGAAATTTTGGAAGCAAAAAAAAGAGCTTTAGCACCTGCCTCAGCTCCTGCGCAAGGGTTGTATTTTTACTCAGCTTTATTTTAATAAATGGTATAATCTTAGCCAAAGTGGAGATTGGTTTAATTTATAATGGACCTTCTAACTATTTCGACGAGGTCTTGTTGAATCTCTACAAATACGCGGATATCTCCATACCTCCTGATGAAAACTCTCAAATTTTGGAAATAGATTATATTAACGATCTATTTTATATAAGATATAACAACACAATTTTCACAACCTCAATGGAAAATTTGGATAATACTATCCATGAAATACTTAATGAACTTCCTAGGAGCGTCTTTGTTATCCCAGAAAACTCTTTTATTCTTACAGACGATGGAACCAAAACGTCTGCTTTTTTAAGTTGGAATCAAAATATGAGTGTACTTTTAGATGTCAATGGCTTTATTTTTGAGCATAAGTTTTCTCCACCCATTGGTGAGATGATTACAAGAGTACCTTCAAAATGGATAGAGCTAGAAATTACGGGTGACAGCAGAGAAGCTACTTTAAACAATCTAAAAATAAACACACCAATTACAATAAATGTACCACCTTCAAAACTTACTTTCACGGATGGAGTAAAAAAAATAGAAATAGACTTAACGAATTATGAAGGTGAAAAATATACATTAGATCTGGAAAAACAACAGATATATAAAAAAGTTGAAACTAATATAGATAAAGTATTTGAAATTGAAAGCGGCGTATTTTTCTATGGAGAGCCTTTATCTATTTGGATGCCAAAAAAAGGAGAACCTGTCATTACTAAATCCCGGTTTTATTGTGATTACGGTGACATAGAAGAAAAAAGTAAGACATTCTATATCGATGGAGAAATTGTTTTTGCCTATGAAAAAGATAGTACGGTATACATGCTTTCCAGTTCGGGCCAATTTCTCACTTTGGGTAAAAAGAATATAAATCGAGATTTTGAAAGAGCTCCTTTATCCATTTTGGTCACAGATGAATATATTCAAATAAAAACCTTCAAATTAGAAAGTTATAGGATTGAATTTGCAGGAGGAATATTCAAAGAAGGAAATGTTTACAATATGTTTTTAGAGTTGCCTTCCTACGCACCACAAAAGGAATACGATTTAGGTAAGTTTGATATCGAAATTACAAAAAACGAAGTTATAATCTATTCTAATGAAGATGAGTAATAAACTAAAGAGGGAAATTCAGCAAAAAACCTTCAATACTCCCTTTGTAAACAATCTCACCCTGATCCAAAAAAACAATCTTTTCTGCAATGTCTGAAAACAAGGAGAGGTTTCTTGTAGATATAATCAATGATCGATCTTCTTTGATATCGTAAAGAAAGTCTTTAATATTTTTATGCATGAAATCGTCCAAATGATCTAAGATAGAATCAAATATGAATACTTGTGGGTTTCTAACTAAACTCAGAAAAATTATAAATGAAATCTTATCCCCAATTGTCCAATTCCAAAAACTCTCATAACTTTTTAACGAAGAATGATTGGAAAAGATATGTGCGATATTAAGCTTTTCAAGAAGTATAAATTGCTCATGTGATATCTCGGAAGGTTTTATTCCTAATACGAGGTTGAAGACTTCACTTAAAGTTAAGAAATTTATATTATCAACAAAGGTTGGCTCCGAATATGCAATTTCGGAGCGCAGATATCGTTTTTCAATATGATTAACATCCTCACCTAAAAATAAAATCTGACCAGTAGTTTGGATGTTTTTAAAAAGTTCCTCATTCAAAGTTACAATAGATCTTGCTAATAAAGATTTACCTGCATTCCTAGGTCCATAAATTAAAAGAATTTCATTTTTTGATATTTCTAAATTAATATCATTTAGTAGTCTTTGACTGTTAATGTATACAGATAAATCTTTAATTTCGATAATCTTATCTTTATCCATTTTAATGTTTTGTGCTTTTCATATTATTAAAAAAATAGTCTTCTTTCGCTAACGCTAACTTTCTAATACTTTCCTCGTCGTTAGCATTTTTTAGAGATCTAATAAAATCAATTTGAGAAGAGTATTTGAATTTGAAAGAATCATCTTCACGATAAGGACTTTGGTTTTTCTCGTACACCGCAATTCGCCGCCTTTCTTCACTTAATCTTTAAATTGGTGGCTTACAAATATTATAATACTCTCTTCTTTATACAAAAAAGCTAAATTTCATTACAGTTCTTTTATAAAACCGTGAAAAATCAAGTGTTTAAGGAAAAAAGAAAGACTCCCTAAACTAAAATCAGGAGCCTCAATAAAAATTGTTTATAATGAAAGAGGTTCTAAAGTTCTATTTAAGGATCCGTGGAGAAAAGATATTAGCACCCCGTAATTAACGACAGGAACTCCCAACCTATTGATTGAATTTATTCTTCTTAACATCATTCTTCTTGTAAGAGTACATCCCCCACAATGTACAACCAATTTTACGTTCTTAACATCTTCTATGTCAGGGAATTCTTTCCCTGCAATAAACTTAAAATTCAAAGATTTTTCGGAATATTTTTCGAGCCATTTTGGAATTTTGACTCTTCCTATATCTTCACTCAACGGGCGATGAGAACAACCTTCCATTATAAGAATGGTATCGCCATTTTCCAAATTATTAATTACGTCTATATCCTTAGTTAAGATACTGATATCCCCTTTATGATGTGCCTCTAATATTGAAAATGTAGTTAAATTTATATCCTCAGAGACTAATTCAGAAACCCTCCCAATTGCTTGAGAATCGGTGATAACCAACTTAGGTTTTTCTTTCAACTTACTAATTATTTCGCTTATTCCTTCAACAGAAGTCACAATTGGAAAAGCCTTTCTATCTATTGCTTCTCTTATAGTTGCTACCTGAGGCATTATCAATCGACCTTTTGGTGCTCCTGTGTCCACCGGGACGACAAGTAAGACGATATCGTTGCTTTTAATAAATTGTGGAAGCAACGGAATTTCTTCTTCCTTTGGTTTTAACTCAGTCAAAGCTTCTTTTACTCTTTCTATATTGATTTTTTCTTTGCAAGAAACTTCTAAAACAGGTCTTCCAAAAGAATTAATATATAATTGTTTTAAATTAGATACGTTGTTAAGTTGATCTATTTTATTCAATACGATTATGAATGGGATATTCATCTTTTCAAAGAGATCGCAAATAGAGTGTTCAAACCCGTTGGGTTCAGAATCAACTACTAAAACTCCAACATCAGCTTTGTAAAAAGCTCTTTTAGCCCTTTCAATTCTTTTTTTTCCAAGTTCACCCTCATCGTCAATACCTGGGGTATCAATTAAAGTAACGGGGCCTATAGGTTGTAATTCCATACTTTTATATACTGGATCGGTAGTTGTCCCAGCAACGTTAGAAACAAGAGCTATTTCTTGATTAACTATTGCGTTTATCAAAGAGGATTTTCCAACGTTTCTTCTTCCAGCGATAGCTATGTAAGTTCTATAACCTGATGTTGCTGGCATTATTTCCATCCTCCATTCGTTTTTGGGTTATTTTGGAAGGTGAGAAGCCTAATTGTTTGATTTTTTCATATGTCTCATAAAACTCTACTTTTATCTTATTATCGTAGATGTTGTAATTTTTTCTATACACTTCTGGAGTAATGTTAACCATAATAACGTTGCACCCGGCAAAAAAACCTTGGTATTGCAAATCGGGAGAAATCGTTCCTAATGCAGTAGTAGTAGGCATTTGTGCTCTTGGCACGCAAAATCTTGTGGCACAGTAGGCGTTTAAAGTTAATTCACCACTCCCACGAGGATGATTTTTTAACGGTGTGTTTTCTGTGGGGATAAATGGCCCCATACCTATCATCCTAATATTTTCATTTCTCATAAAAAGAATATCATCAGCTATATCTTCTAATGTTTGTCCAGGTAAACCTATAATATTCCCCGAACCAGTCACGTAACCTAGACTATTCATATACCTTAATAGTTCTATTCTATTATCATAGCTCTTTTCAGGATGGATATTTTTAAAAATATTTTTGTTAATGGTTTCGTGTTTTAGAAGTACCCTTACTGCGCCTGCTTTTCTAAATTTTCTATATGATGAAAAACTTCTTTCACCAATTGATAAAGATACGGGTAAACTTGTGTTTTTTCTTATTTCTCTTATGATGTAGATTAAATCATCATCTGTGTATCTATCGTCTTCACCACTTTGAAGAATAATCGTATCTAAACCAAGTATCGCTGCTTGATTTGCAACTTCTATTATTTCTTTGGGACTCATCCGATACCTTTGTACAGATGGATTTTTAGCTCTCAATCCACAATAGTAACAGTTTTTCTTACAATAATTTGAAAACTCGATAACTCCTTTTATGTTTATATAGTCTCCTGTATACGTTTTTCTGATCAGATTTGCTACATTGAAAAGATCATCTCGATCTTTATCTTCTTTTTTTAAAGACAAGATTTGTATAATGTGTTCTTTTTCTATGGTTTCATTAGATATAAAATAATTCACGATATTTTGAACTTTTTCAGAAAAATTAGAATAATCATCCCATTGAGAGGTGGAATGTGGTGTATTACTCTGTAATATTTTTAAAATTTCTTCGTTTTGTAATTTCATATAATACATCCCTTTGCATTAAAAGTATAGATCTCTTTTTCCAGCCTTAACAAGATCCATTCTTTCTAATAATTTCTCTTTTAGAGGCCCTTCATTCATAACCTTTAACTCTTCTTCGATCCTCTTTTCGATAGATATCCTAGTATTTTCTGGGGCATAATCCTGGGCATATTCTAAAAGAGTTAAAATGGCGTTGGGAGTGCAAAACCTCTTCACAAATCCAGGTATTGCAAACTCCATGAAGTGCTCGCCAGTTCTCCCCATACGATAGCATGCGGTACAAAATGAAGGAAGATAACCTTCGATTGCTAATTCGTTTATTACAGTGTCTAAACTCCTTTGGTCACCTAAGGTGAATTGACTTTTCTTATAAGCTTGTTGATCTTCTGTTGAATATGCACCAATTCCAATATTAGAACCAGCATCTATTTGTGAAACTCCTAACTTTAAAACCTCGTTTCTTATATGGGAAGGTTCTCTGGCTGTTAAAATTAATCCCGTGTAGGGTACAGCTAATCTTAAAATCGCCACTATCTTTTGGAATTCATTATTATTCACAAGGTATGGAGGTTGCTCAGATAAAGGGGTGTTTAGAGCTGGTTCTATTCGTGGAAATGAAATTGTATGGGGACCAAATCCAAAGCGTTCTTCAAGATGTATTGTATGGTATAAAAGGCCCATGACCTCGAATTTATAATCGTAAAGTCCAAATAAAGCACCGATCCCAACATCGTCAATCCCAGCAGCTACAGCTCTGTCTAATCCATATAGCCTCCATATATAACTAGATTTAGGCCCTTTTGGATGAACTTTCTTGTAAGTATCAAAATGATAAGTTTCTTGAAAAATTTGAAATGTTCCTATTCCAACTTCTTTTATTTTTTTGTAATCATCAATTGTCTGAGGGGCAGCATTGATATTCACCCTTCTGATCTCACCGTTTCTGTTTTTAGTTTTGTATACCGTTTCAACGGTTTTGGCTATGAAATCTGCATCGTAATCAGGATGTTCGCCATAAACTAATATTAATCTTTTATGGCCTTTGTCTTCAAGTGCTTTCACCTCTTTCTCTAATTGTTCAAAACTAAGAGAGTTTCTATAAATTTCCGTGTTGCTTGATCTAAAACCACAGTACTCACAATTGTTTATACATTTGTTTCCAATATAAAGAGGAGCAAAAAAGACTATTCTATTCCCATATACATTTCTTTTTAATGTTCTTGCTCCTTCAAAAATCTCTTCTAACGTTTCATCATCTTCAACGTTTAAAAGTGTTGCTACTTCGTCTGGATTCAATCTTTCTTTTGATAAAGATTTTTGAATAATATCTCTGACTTTTAATTTACTTGGGGATTTTGTTCCTTCCAATATGTTAAATATTTCATCTTCTTTTATGAATGGTTTTTGGTTCTCCTTATCTCTTATCCAAAACACTCAATTATCCTCCTCTATTTTTTAAATTTAGTGTCTTTAAAAGCTTTAACCCGCTCGCATGTGTGAGGAAGGCTCCGCCCTGTAACCAATTTAAAAACAAAATCTTATTTTTGAAAATCTTTATATTTCTAAAGTGTCGACTTTAGTATATATAGAATTTAAATATTCTAAAACTCGTTTTATCCCCACTGTGTCCATCATCCTGCATAGAAAAAAAGGGTAGCAATACCGTGACTGCTCCCCACCCCTGTATATTGTATATAGTATGTATGTGAAATATTTAACTTACATCCTAAAAAATGGTGGAGACGGCGGGAATCGAACCCGCGTCCGAAAATAGGTGAAGTCGGCTTCTCCGAGCGCAGTCCGCAATCAGTTTTCGGAAATTGTGACTTTGCGGACCGAGTCACAATTTCCTATTACCCGTTGGTACTTCTAAAACCCGGGTAAGAGATTTTAGAAGTGGAACCTTTTTCTGACGCCTCATTCCTCAAGCAAGGTTCCAAGAAAACTTGGGGAGAGACGAGCCGCCGTCTACGCAGCAGCTAATGCTAATTCTGGTTCTTCGGCATTTCAATGTTTTTTCGTTTTTTACGAGGTTTCAGACTCCTCGACTCGCTTCCCGACTTCAGCCTATTCCCGTCGAACCCAATCGTCCCCATACTTTATTCCTTAACCCGTTCGGGGTGAATTCTTTTTGCTGGGATACGTTTATATTATAACAAATTTTCAGTTCAAAATCAAGACCTCTTAAGATGCCACTGTAGCTTTTCAGATATTTCAGGGTCACGTTCTTGTAGGTATGGAACCAAATCAAAATTCTTAGACAAGATTTTTGTTATTGAATCCAAAATGAGCACTTTTAAAGAGTTGTTGGAAGTTTTATAATACTTTTCTAAAAGTATATCTAAAGTTTTTCTGTTCGGTAACTCGGTAATGGCCATAACGCTTATCTCTTCTATTTCCCATTCATCGCTGTCAATATAAGTTTTCAATATGTCTAAATAAGATTCATCTTTTGTGATTTTTAATAGATTTTCTATGATCAAAGGGAAAGCCCTCTCATCTGAAAATTTATTGAACATCATCTTAAGGTTTTCCACTATTTCATGGCACTTCAAGTCAGATAAAAGTTCAGCTAGATACAACAAAACAGTATCGTCTTGAAAGTTCAGATTGAATCTTCGTTTGAACTCTTGTAAAAGGTATTCTTTTCCCTCGGGTGCCATAACGCTCAATGCATCCCTTGCCAATTCTCGAACTTCGTAATC
The DNA here is from genome assembly GCF_016772115.1 of Petrotoga sp. 8T1HF07.NaAc.6.1. Classification (NCBI taxonomy): domain Bacteria; kingdom Thermotogati; phylum Thermotogota; class Thermotogae; order Petrotogales; family Petrotogaceae; genus Petrotoga; species Petrotoga sp. 8T1HF07.NaAc.6.1. The sequence continues at coordinate 6,443 of NZ_AUPG01000021.1, read as the reverse complement.
TTCGTCATCTAATAACTCTATTAAATTAGGTATAGCTTGAAGCCCTTTTTCATCTACTATCTTTTTTATCAGATCTTCACGACTGTACATCTTTTACACATCCTTTTCAATAGACAATGTTTCCGTACATTTCTTTTATTTCTTCCAATCTTTCATTTTCTGATAATTTTATGATTGCTGAACTAGTTTCTTCGTTTGACGATTTTACTATTTTAAAGTGTTCAGTGGCGAAATTTGCAACTTGGGGCATATGAGTGATTACAATAATTTGTTTGTCTTTTGATAATTCGTTGAGTTTATTTCCTACAACATCTGCCATCCTTGGACCAACTCCAGAATCAATCTCGTCAAAAACCATAGTATCAATTGCATGATTTTTTCCTAGTACAACCTCCACTGCTAATATTATTCTAGATAATTCCCCACCGGAAGCTATTTCGGATAAAGGCATAAAATCACTCTTTGGATTTGTTTTTAATAAAAAGGTAATCCTATGTGCGGACTCTTTTTTTGGTTCTTTTAGTTTTTCTATCTTCCAATCTATCTTACTATTTTCCATATTAAGATCCTTCAGATTGTTTTCAATGTTTGATTTTAAATCGTTGAGAAAAGGAGAAACCTTCCCTATTATTTTATCACTGAGTTCTAATAATTCCTCTTTCAATTTATATAATCTTGGTTCTAATTCGTGAAAATCGTTTTTGATCTCGTCTAACTCACTTTTTTGAATTTTGAACTTGTTGAGATTTTTCAAAACATCATCAAGAGAAGGTCCATATTTCCTTTTTAACTCGATAATTTTATTCAGTCTCTCACTGACTCTTTCTAATTCTTCTGGATCACTCTCTAATTCAGACAATCTATTTTCTAAAAGCGTGTATAATTCAGTTATCTGTTCCTGAATAGAGGAAGCTAAAGAATGTTCTTCAGTGAATCCAAAATCATTTAGCTTAGACAAATTGTAAACTATATAACCAATTTCCTCATCAATACTTTGTTCATCTCTATCTTTTAGTATGTTTAAAGACTCCACCAATCGTTCCCTGATTTCTTCTATATTGTTTAGAGTTTTAAATCTAGCAGAAAGTTCATCATCTTCAAGAGGCCGTAGGTTCGCCTCTTCAATTTCCTGGATCTGGTAGTTTAAAATATCAATATTTCGAAAGATTTCTGTTTTATTGGTTGGAAGGTTTTCTAACTTTCTTTTCAAATTCAAGTATTCCTGGTAACCCTTATCGTAATCAGAAAAATAATCGGGGAATTTGTCTCTCAAAATCTTAAAGATCAAAGAATTTTGGTAATTCTCATCTCTCAAAGCTATGTTGGAGTCTTGAGAATGTATTTCTAACAGATACTTCGAAATGTCTTGAACGACGTTTTTAGGAACTATTGTATCGTTAACTCTGAAAAGTGTCTTTTTAGGAGTGAAATTTACGGCTAAGATCAAATCATCACCATCAAAGGGCACGTATTCTCTCAGCATCTCTTTGATAAAATCATTAACGGTAAAATATGCTGAAACTGAACCTTCTGAGGTCTTCAGGTTTTGAGGAACATTTCCTATTAAAAAAAGATTTAAAGCATTTAAAAACATAGATTTTCCCGTTCCCGATTCACCGGTGATAGCGCAGAAATTATCGTTAAAATCCACGTTAGCACTTTTAAAAAGACCAAAATTTTTTATAGACAAAGAAAGTAGCATTCACCACACCAACCTTAAAATCGGCACTTTTTTCTTCTATCATCGAAATTATACCATAATTTTAAATCTTTTTATTTTTTAAAAAATCAATTATTATTTCTTTTGCATCTAAAGAAGGTACTTTTTCTATGGTTTTTTTGGGAAGTTTAACTCCTCCCTCTATAACCTCTAAATATCCTCTAGCAGTGCTCTTCCAAGTATAATTTTCTAAAACTCTTTTTTTAACCTTTTTTGAAAAATAGTCATAATTATTCAAACCTTTTATTAAGCCCTCAACAATATCTTGTATATCTTCAGGATCAATTAATACACCTGAACCATCTGAGAATATTTCACTTGGTCCACCATTCTTTGTTGCAATAACAGCGAGGCCACAAGCGCCTGCTTCGATAGGGGCTAAGCCAAAGGGTTCATAAAAAGAAGGTAGAACAAAAACAGACTTTAATTTTGAAAAGAATTTGTAAGCAGTAGCTAAGGCAAGTTGAGATTTTAAATCAAAAAAATATACCTTATCTTTTATATCTGCTTTTTCTATTTCTTCCAAAATTGGGGTTAGGATGGATCTTTCTTTTTCCGACAATTTTTGTATGTCAGTGAAAGGATCAGGAATGCCCCTAAGAAATATTCCTAGATTTGCCTTATCTTGAAGATCTCTAGAATTTGCATATGCCTTCACAACAGCTATATGATTCTTTTTAGCATCTAAACGGCTGGAGAGAACGATAAAAGGTTTTTGCTGTTTATTTAATTTATTTTCAATTTGAGCGACAGTGTCTTGATCGAGATCAGTCAAATCGTCGTTAAAGATCTCCGTGTTAACACCAGGAGGAATCACTTTGTATTTACTGTCGTTTGCAACTTCAGAAACATCGGCATACAAAGGATGAGAATATTGTTCATATCTTTCCATAGATGTGGAGACAATAATTTTAGATGCGTATTGCATTGACAACCTTTCAGCCATTATTCTTTGTGAAAAATGGTACTCTTTGTCGAGATCTTCAAAATTCTTCGAAGAGACGTTTAATTTGTCCATTTTTTGGGCACCTAAAGAATGCCCTGTGAAAGAGAAATTTAAACCTAATTTTGATCTTAAGAGAACTCCCGAGTACCCTCCATCGGCGTAATGAGTGGTTATGAAATCTATATTTTTGCCTTTGTAAAATGAAAGAATATTATCAACGTATTCCTTTAAATAAGGCCACAATTGTTCTTTATTTAAAAATTTTTCACCATCAAAAGGTATCCTGACAATAGTTGGATTTTTATTAATATCGAAATAATCTAATTCCTTTGAAAACTCAGGCCAGTCACGATCAATTATCTGTCTGGTAACTATATCCACAGAAACATTTAAATTAGCCAACTCTTTAGATACTTCTTTAACGTAGATCAATTGACCCCCAAAATCAGGATGCTCGGTTAAATGAGAATCGTTTTTGTCAAAGTTGCCCTGGGGGTTTAGAAATAGCACCTTCATTTAAACTACCTCCAATACTCTGTTATTTGCAATACAACAAATATATTTTACCATACTTCTAATAAATTTTCTTTTCAACGTTTTAGAAGCAAAATTCGAAAATATGCTATAATTCTAACGATTTCATTTTGTATTCCCATGTGTGTGCAGCAGAACAAAAAATAAAAAAACTTTTTTCCTTATGTGTGGTCAGCAGGTCAAAAAATGAAAAAACTTTTAGCCTTATGGGTGGGCCGCTAGGAAAAAGAACAAAAAAAACTTTTTCCCTTATAGATCGGCTTCTTGGCCAAAAGATGAAAACTTTTTTCCTACGAGGGTGTTCTGGGGAAAATATTAAAAAAACTTTTTTTCCTTATGGGTGGGGAGCGGGGCGAAGGGGCGCTAACAGTAAGTTTTAGAAGAAATTTTATAATAAAGCTTCAAAAGTTCACAGGACGGAGGTTTAACAACATTGAAAGCAAAACTTATCTTAACAGCATTATTTCTGTCTTTCTTTACCTCGCTTTTTTCCTATGAACTCTTCTTCTCCGGTGGAGAATTAGCACACTTTATAAACCAAAAACTAACAACGAGCACTTCAGTAAAAGTTGTATCTTTCAGTTTGGATGACACAATTTCTAAAAAATTATCAGCTATAAATCACCAAATATTTTTAGAAAAAGATGGTGGATATTCTGGTGATTTAAATTTAAACATCAAATATGACAAAAACACCGATGGTTATCTACATCAAAAATATATGATTTTTGATAACAACTCAGTATTATTTGGAACCGGAAATTTTACTGCAAGCGGTTTATTAACAGATTTAAACATCTTTATCTACACCGAAGATGAAAAGATCGTAAAAGTTTTTCTTGCTGAATATGAAAACTTTCAAAGAGGTAAATTTGGATATTCAAAAAAAGCAATCAATGAGCGCCTAAACACGACAGAATTCGGGAAAGTAAAAATAGTAACTGGGCCATCAAAAGAGGTCCTTAACTCAGTTTTAAATGAGATTAAGAGATCCAAAATTTCTATAAAAGTTTTTTCATATTCTTTCACCGATCCCTACTTTGTCCATGTTTTGGAACAAGCTTCTTCCAACGATGTAAAAGTTCAAATACTATCCGATGATTGGAACAAAATCTACACATCACCATTAAAATATATGCAAGGCATAAATATAAAGTATAGAAATGACATTCATGCAAAGTGTGTAACAATAGATGGAGAAATGGTCATTATAGGAAGTTACAATCTGACCTACAGGGCAAGAGAGAAAAATGACGAAATGGTTGTAATAATTAAAAATAAAGGGTTAGCTGACATCATAAATAGAAAATTTGATTTATTATGGCAAGAATGGTAAAATATATTGGTGTTTCTTTTTTTCAATACCAAAAAAGGAGGCCTGTGCTTTTAAAAAATCAACTAAAAGCACAAATTAGCTATGAAAATAAGAATATCTTTGGCCCAAATGAATTCCACAGTTGGCGATTATCAGGGAAATATTGAAAAGATAAAAGATTTCATCTCTAAGGCAGACGAAAAAGGTGCCGATCTGATACTCTTTCCAGAATTAACTCTAAATGGTTATCCTCCCGAAGATTTAATCTTAAAAACTCAATTTTTAAGGGATTCTTTGAAAAGTATAGAAGAAATACAAGATTTTAGCGAATCTAAAGATGTTGTAATAGTTTTAGGTGCTGTTGACTGGGATGTTGAATCCTACAACACTGCTTTTGTTATTTATAAAGGGGAAATCTATGGTAGTTATAAAAAGATGTTCTTACCAAACTACTCTGTTTTTGACGAAAAAAGATATTTTACTGCCGGTAGAACACCTTTTTTAATGGAAATTGAACGGATCAAAATAGGAATAACAATTTGTGAAGATCTGTGGGTTCCCAATGGACCGGCTGTTTCCTTAGCCCAAAACGGAGCCAATTTGATTTTAAATCTTTCTTCGTCTCCTTTTTATAAGGGAAGAAATAAGGTAAGGTTCGAAATGCTCAAAACTAGAGCATCAGAGTTATCAAGTTGGATTGCTTATTGCAATAATGTAGGTGGACAAGATGAGTTGGTTTTCGATGGTGGAAGCGTTGTAATTAACCCATACGGAGAAATAGAATTAAGTGCTCCTTCTTTTGAAGAAGGGTTGTATTTTATAGATATAGATCCCCTAGAACCCACTAGAGCGAATTTAAGGGAAGGAAAAAGGAAACATTACAATCAAAGTGCCTATTATGAAAGTGTAAATACAATCAAAATAGGGAAAAAGATTACGGGAAAAAATCCTATAAAAGCTATCAAAGTTGACTCTTTTGATCTATACGAGCAATTGTACCTCGCTGTAAAAACAGGGATAAAAGATTATGTATGGAAAAATGGTTTCCAAAAAGTTGTATTAGGACTAAGTGGAGGAATAGATTCCTCGCTCACGGCGGCTATTGCTGCGGACGCTATAGGTCCTGAAAATGTTTTAGGATTACTAATGCCTTCTCAATACTCTTCTAAAGGCAGTATCGACGATTCGATAGAACTATCCAAAAATTTAGGAATAAATTACAAAATAATTCCGATAAATGACATATACGAAAAATATATTGAAAATTTGAAAGAAAGCTTCAAAAGTACTGAAGAAGACAAAACTGAAGAAAACATTCAAGCAAGGATAAGGGGAAACTTAGTAATGGCATTTTCGAACAAATATGGATATTTAGCCTTAGCATGCGGAAATAAAAGTGAAGCAGCTACAGGATATGCTACAATGTATGGAGACATGGCCGGGGGATTCTCTCCCATTAAAGACTTATACAAGACAGACCTATACAAAGTTGCCAGAAAATACAACGAACTTCACGGAAAAGAAATTATTATAAAATCTATATTAGAAAAACCGCCTTCAGCAGAGCTTAGACCAAATCAAAAAGATGAAGATACCTTACCTCCATATGCTTTACTGGATGAGATTTTATTCAAGTATATAGACAGAGAAATGTCTTATGATGAATTACTACAGGAAGGATACGATGAAGGGTTATTGAAAAATGTAATAAATATGGTCAACAAGAACGAGTACAAAAGAAGGCAATCTGCTCCTGGTATAAAACTAACTGAAAGAAGTTTTGGAAAAGACAGAAGAATGCCAATTACTAATAAATATATTCCCTGGTAGTTAATGTCGGTGGGTTGCTAGGTAAGGGGTAAAGGCGACGTTTCCTTGGGGATGAGCTGCAGGGTCCAAGGGGCCCTTCGGCCTTTTCCTTATGGGGT
>NZ_AUPG01000020.1:0-18901 GCF_016772115.1 Petrotoga sp. 8T1HF07.NaAc.6.1 | reverse complement strand
TCTGATTTTTTGTCATTATATTTAAGTCGTAATCTGGTTTTATTTCGAAAAGATTCAACACTTGATCGAGCATTTCTCTGTGCTGAGCGGTTGCTATTACTTTTATCTCCATATTTTCTTCTTTCATCTTTTTGTATAGCGGTGCCATTTTTATTGCTTCTGGCCGTGTTCCAAATATCATCGCTGTTTTCATTTGGAGAGCTCCTTAAAATGTTATTCTTGTAGTGAATTTTTGATTTTCGTTTTTTGATATTACTTTTAAATTCTTCCTTTTTTCTATTTTGTTGTACGATGGTGAATAGTAACTGTCTCCAATTTTTGTTTCAAAATTATTAGGTGAGGTTATATTCATAGTTATTTCATTATCGATCCTTACCATGCCATTTTTTGTAAATTCTATCTGTCTTTTTGGGGAAAAATGAAAATTGATTTCAATGTAATGTTTATTGGAATATACTTCATCTTCAACGATTATTTCCTTGCTCTCAATAATTACTTTTCTTTTATGAAAAGATTTGTCTTTGTAATAAATAATCCCTTCAAACCCAACGGTTTCTTTCAGGGTTCTCAAGGTAGTCTTCGGCTGATCGGTCCATCTAAAACTGCCTATCTGAGTACTCTGATCTAACCCTAAAAATACGGTGTTATGAGCCGTGGTGGATCTCAAATAAGATCTTAAAGGTTTGTCTAAATTATAATTGTATGTACCTGAATCTGTTAGAATATCTTTCCCATTTACGCATAGTTCAACTGAAAGGCCGTCAGAATGTGAATGAAAAAATTGATCTTGGTTGTTAATAAATAAATATATTTTATCGTCTTTATATATTCCGTATTTCCCTTGTTCAAATACATGGTAGTTTTTTGGATTTAAATTACCATGAATGTAAATTTTCCCAAAAATAGATTCTAGAATTTTGTTATCTATAGTTGGATTATTTCTAGTAAAAAAATAACTTAGTGTGTCCACAAAGTGGTGAAAATTGGTTACTTTGTAAGAGTCTAGCTTATAATAAACTCCATCATCCCAATCTCCAAACTGAGGGTATGTCTTGTCTGCTTTTTCAATTGATTTAAAGAATTCAACGGCACTTTTCGCTTTATTTTCAAAGATGCTTTGAATGAAATTATCTTTGAATTTATTGGAGAAAAGATACACCAGCAGGTACATCTGTAAAACAAAGCGATGATACGATAAACTTGCCTCTTTAAAAGTTCCATCATCCCTTAAAAAGTTGATATACTCAAGAAGTATTTTTTTTGATTTGGATATCCATTTTTTTGATTGTTTTGTATTGATTATGTTTCCTAAAAGGTATAGGGATGTTGCTTCGCCTATTAGATGGTTGTTAGGAATACAATGTTGGGTGTAACCAATGTCTTTATAAACGTGAAATCCATGTTTATAAAGTAACTCTTCAATCTCTTGTGATTTGAGATAATCGTAAAGTAATATATATGTAAGTAGTAAAGAAATGCTTCTTATTGCAACTTCTAAATTTGAGTACCAATTTATCCCAACATCATAAGGATTTTTCGTGTCCCACTCTTTTATTATATTTTCTATTTTTTTTAGTTGTTCAGGGTCTTTTGTTTTTAAAAAAATAATTGCCATTTGTGGTAAAAATTGTAACCTGTTTATTTCCCAGGTGATCTTAATATCCTTGTTCTTGGGTAAAGTTAAATAAAACCATTTTTTTTCTTTTGAATTATCTAAAAAAATATAAGTTAATATATCTATTTTTTCCCCCATTAATTCATAGTTTTGGAAATCTATATCATAATCTTGCAATTGCTCATAATTTTTATTTAAATCCTCAAAGTAGTTGATATACTCAAAGCTTTCATTTTCAGGTAATTTGTATTTTTTTTCGATTAATTTAGTTTTTTTCAATACGTATCTTGTTAATTTTGCTCTTAATTCGCCTTTATATAAGGCTTTATATTTATTCAGTAGTTTCATTGAATACTTCCTCTATTACATCAACAAATTTTTTGGAGAGCTGGCTTCTCAAATATTTTTCCTTTAATATTCCATTATCTTTGTATTCCCATTTCCCCTCTTCTAAGTCTTTTTTTAGTTGGATTAAGGTAGCCTCTAGCGATTTTACGTTCCCCGCTTCAAAAGGATACCCCGCATTTAATTCGTCCATAAGTTCTTTAGCAACCCCATTTAAACCATAAATAACTGGCTTCTTTGTTGCAACGTATTCGAAAACTTTTGATGGTATTGTTTTTTTAAACATGGGTATATCTCTTAAGTGAACAAAAAATGCATCTGCCTGCCTATAAAATTCTAATAACTCTTTCCTCTCTCTTGATGAATAAACTAAGATATTTTGTATTTTTTTTACTTTGATAGCTTTTTCGATTTCCCCTTTTTGGGAACCATTTCCTATCAAAAAAAACTCAAAATTTTTTGAAATATCTTCTTTGATTTCAGTAAGAATTTTAACATCCTGACCTATGCCTAAATTTCCAGCATAGACGATTCTAATTTTTCTGCCTTTTTGGGTATTTTTAGGTTTTTCTTCTAAAAAATATTGATATATGAAATCATCTAAACCATTGGTAATCACGTCTATTCTCTTATTTGAATATTTTTGAATATGTTCTATAAAAGCAGGAGAATTTACTATTATACTTGTAGCTTTTTTATACATATATTGTTCAATGTGCTTTAAAAACTTATACAATAGTGATTTTCTTGTCGTAATTCCTAAGTCAAGCATAACATCTGGCCATAGATCGCGAATATCTAAAATAAAAGGTATATTCCTCTTTTTTAGTAAAGCTCCAAGAAATCCGGTTAAGATCTGTGGAGATGTTGCGATAATTATTTCCACATCTTTTACTTTCTTTTTTGCTAAAAAATAGCTTTTAAGAAAATACTCCAAATATGAAAAACTTCTTTGAATAAATCTATTAGACTGTTTGAGATTTTTTATTCTTGTAATTTTAACTTTAGGCCCGAAAGTGTCGTTTATACTAATTCTTAAATCATTATATCTATTTGGATAAGCTGTTAACACTTCAACGTCATAATTTCTACTGGCCAATTCTTTAACTAATGACTCCATTCTGAAAGAAGCTGCCCCAATATCTGGTGGAAAATTTTGGGTTAATAATAATATTTTATGGTTCACCTTGTCCCCCTCATTCCTACCATTGTTTCAAGTGTCTTGAGCATTATTTTAATATCTAGAAATATGTTCCTGTTTTTTATGTAATACAGATCATATTCTGTTTTTTTCATATAGTCTTCGAGGGTTGATGTGTGCTTGTAGTGTATCTGTGCCCAACCTGTTATTCCTGGGTTTAGTTTGAGTCTGTAATTGTAGAAAGGAATTTGGTTTGACATCATGTTATGAAACTCCAGCATTTCTGGCCTGGGACCTACAATAGACATATTCCCTTTTATTATATTCCAAAATTGGGGTAGTTCGTCAAGCCTTAACTTTCTTATTATTTTCCCGCTTTTTAAAACACGTTTTTCTATATCTTTGTTTGGGTTGTTTGGGTCTATTTCCGCTTCTTTCAAAGATCTAAACTTGTTTATAATGAATATTTGTTCGTCTTTTCCCATTCTTTTTTGTTTGTAAATAATGGGTTTGCCGTCTTCGATCAGTATAGCTAGGCTAATTATCAACATAAATGGAGAGGATAGTATTAAAAGTAAAGTTCCAAAGAACTTGTCTATTATCTGTTGTGATGGAGATGGTTGAACGTTTTGAAACACCACCTCGTAATATTCTTTGAATCTTTGAGCAACTTCTATTGGTATGCGTTTTAGGTATTTTTCTACCATGTTCGGTAAGTATTGAATCTCTAAACCTTCTGCTTTGTAGTTTTGTATTTGTGGTTTTACCCTTTCTTCTAGTTCTGGGTCTGTTATTACTATGCCGTGTATTGTTTGGGTTAATGTTTTTTGTGTGTTTTGTTTTATTATTTCATCAAGTGTTACTGGGTTTGGGTTTATGTATTGTGTGAACTTTATTTTGTTTAACGCTTTTTCTGAGATTTCTTCCATTATGTTGCCTATTTCTTCTTTTCTGCCTATTACCAGGTAATTTTTTACAGGCATGTGTTTTTCGTAGATATTGTATTCTATTTTGTGTATTATTGGCAAGAGGGCTATTGTGTACAATAGGTTGGTAAGGAAAAAGTATCTGTTGAAGTACTTACTTAGGAAGAAGTAGATAATTAGTATGACGATGAAACTCACAAGAGTTCCAACGGAGGTTTTTATTAAAGATTCTGTGTAACTTTTCATTGTTTCTGTGTCGTATGTTCTGAAGGAATATATCCCGAGGTATATTATTAGAGATGAGATTATTGAGATGGTTATTGGTAGGTTCAATAAGAAGGCGTTCATAATGAATATGAGCGCTATGTCTATTAAGTGAACCGCTGCTTTTGGCATCTTCGGGTCTAACCCCCTGTTAGGTTTTGTGGGTTGCTGTTTTGATAAAATCCCTGTGGTTGTTTAAAGTTAAGGCTTAAATGAATTTTTAAGTGAAAATTGTGAAATTTTTTGTTTTTCGATAATTATTATAGCATAAGCTGTTGAAAAATCAACTACTTGTTAGAGTTAATTTTACTGAATATTAATTAAATGGGGATTAAAATGGGCGGAGGGCTCCGCCCTGTGACCCTTTTTAAAAGCAGATTTTTACTTTTGTGAATTAATTTTTGTGCTTTTTATGTAAGCTGTGCTTAGTCTTTGTTAGCGCCCCTTCGCCCCGCTCCCCACCCATTGGATTGTTATAATTATTGTTTTTTAAAAGGCATGTTTTAAGTGAATAATTCCTTGATTAATTTGATCTATACTATCTTCCATATTCTTTTTGTTGTTAGAATGTGAAATAATTTTTGTTTTTAATAAGCCCCAATATAACTGAATTGTTTTAGTAAATTTTTCTTTTTTTTAATAGAGTTACTGGGTTTAACTTGCCTTTTTCTATAAATTCCTGATATTCGCTTAAAACCTGGATGGTTTCATCAAGAGATTGTTCTATGGAGTCTCCATATAACATTAGACCCATGGAGTATAGGTAAGTATAGTAGAGTTTTTCTTTTGTATCGTAGTATAGAATTAAGCCGGAATCTTTGCCTAATTTGTAGGCTCCCATCACCTTAAGCATTACATGCTACCCCCTTCTTTTGAAAAATAAAATAATAAGATTAGTGGAGTGTTTTTCTTTGTCAGTCTAATTATACCATATGTTTTTGAAGGTTTGCTATTTTATTATCCAACTCTTGTTTAATAAGTTTTATAGCGCCCTTCCCCCGCTGCCCACCCGTGAGGAAGAGGATCTTTATTAGCGCCCTTCCCCCCGCTCCCCGCCCGTGAGGAAAAGGATCTTTGATAGCCCCCTTCCCCCCGCTCCCCGCCCGTGAGGAAAAGGATCTTTATTAGCGCCCTTCCCCCGCTCCCCCACCCGTGAGGAAGAAAATCTTTATTTCTTCATTCTGCTGCCTAACCATTTTAGTAAGGCCCTGGAGTCCCTTAAACTCAGCTGCCCGGCCATTTTAAAGAAATTTATTCGTAGTTCGCAATCTCTTCTTCAACGATCATTACTTCTTCTAAGTTTCTTAGGTAAAAGGGGTACTCTTTTGGTACGTAGGGCATTTTTGCTTTTCTTTTTCCAATGTCGCTTTTTATTTTTAGTAGTATGAATTTTTTCATGTATCCTGTGAAGTTTCCTTTGAGATTGAAGTTGTCAATCGCACATAGGAAGAGGTAAGTTAAACTTCCAAAGCTGTCTTCAAAGTCTATCCCGCAACTTTTGGTGAGTTTGTTTGCTTCGTTGACAAGGAAGCCTTTGTATTTGGTGAATAGGGTTTCTTTTGATTTTTTGTCGCCGTTTTTGGAGAGTGCTATTAGTTCGTGGTCCGTTAGTTTGGTGTAGTTTTGATGTTTTATGGTGGTTTCCCCCTTTTTTAATTGATTATCTATTCCCGCCCGCCACCCCTTGTGGTTTAAGGGGCTTCGCCCCTTATGATCCCTGTTTAAAGGCTAAGGAAGACCTTGAGGATGGGTAGTTGTGTGGCATTTTTTAAGTATATTATACGTGCGTATACTAATATATCAAAAAAACTCATGCCCCGTCAAGAGGCATGAGTGCTTTTCTTTATTGAATGAGGTTGAATACTTCATTTGTCGTTGTTTCAACGATTTCTGCTTCGTCTACTTGTGCAGTTGTTGGTACTAATACCCCTATCAAGCTTTGCATTATTGGTTCTATTTCTGCTTGCGTTAGTGTTTCTAATACTCCATCAATAGATAGGGTTTTGCTTTTTCCTTCTGCTGAGTCATAGAATTTCATTCTTAATCTTCTCATTCACTATTTCCTCCTTTTTAGATTATTTCGTAGCTTTCGTCGAAGTAATAAACCGCGTTGGTGTTTTCACAGAGTGAGACTAATCCTTGTAAGGCGGTTTTTATGTCTGCTTCTACGTCGGTGAATAAATCATAGGTTTTATACTTTTTTTCTTCTTTTCCGTCTACTATGCTTATCCAGACGATCTTTCCCTTTCTTGATTCTAAGTTCATTGCCATGTGCTACCACCTCCTGTGTGTTTTTGCTTCCTTAGACCCCTTCTGGGGTGTTTCCTGGTTTGCCCTGCTTTACTTCCCCGGGGAGAAATCATTTTATGCTTTTTCTGGTTTTGGGAATAGTAACGCTACTACTCCGTCGATGAGTATGGAGATTATTAGGTCCATGATCGGTGAGTATTTGCCTATGGATTTAAGGAATTCTCTCACCGCGTTTAGAACAATTTCTTTTTTCTTTTTGCCGTTGCCAGGTACTTCCACCATTTTTACAAGGTCAGGGATTAGTCCTACTATTTCTTTCATTTTCTCACCTCCACTAATAGTATCCGTAAGAATACTTAAATTGTGGTAAATAATTGTTTACTGTTTGATCTATTCCCGCCCACCGCCCCTTGAGGTTAAAGGGGCTTCGCCCCTTATGATCCCTATATAAAGGTCTGAGAGGACTTTATGGATTAAGGGGCTTTCCGCCCTTTATGATTCCCTTTTCTTAAAGCTTGAGAAGCTTTAGAGGAGTTAAAGGGCTGCGCCCTTTGTAATCCTACCGAAGGCTTTGCCTTTAAGCTTTTTGTCAATTTACGAAACTTATTTTTATTAATCTATTCCCGCCCACCGCCCCTTGTGGAAGGGACTCCGTCCCTTATGATCCCTGAATAAAGGCCTAAGAGGCCTTAGTGGATGAAGGGGTTTCACCCTTTAAATCCCTGTTTAAAGGCTAAGGAGTCCCTTATGATCCCTTTTTTAAAGGCTTTGCCTTTAAGATTTATTATCTTTTCCCACCCACCGCCCCTTGTGGAAGGGACTCCGTCCCTTTTAATCCCTTTTTAAAGACTAAGGAGTCCCTTAGGATCCCTTTTTTTAGTTTCGTCTTAGGATTGTTGTGGGTTTTTTAAAACTTATTTTTATTATCTATTCCCGCCCACCGCCCCTTGTGGAAGGGACTCCGTCCCTTTTAATCCCTTTTTAAAGACTAAGGAGTCCCTTAGGATCCCTTTTTTAAAGGCTTTGCCTTTAAGATTTATTATCTATTCCCGCCCACCGCCCCTTAAGGATTTCTTCTTTTTTTGATACCCACCGCCCCTTAAGGATTTCTTTTTTTATAAAGTTTTATAAAGCCCGCCGTCCTTTAATGTTATGATTGGTTAGGGCAGAAGATAAGAATTGTTATAGACGAGGTGAATAGAAATCAAAAAAGCGTTATAATTTCTACAAACTTGCATTCGAAGAGAAGGTGGCTTATTTTGAACAGATCCGTTAAGAAAATGGCTTTGGGGCTTAAGAGTATCCTGCAAAGGGAGGTCATAAATGGGGAAGACAGCCTCACGGCAAATGAGGAAAATGTTTTGCTGGATGTTTTTTTGAGTTTTATTGTTTTAAGAGTATTACAAGCGAAGAGAAACAGCCTCGCGGCAAATAAGGAAGACAGCCTCAAACGCCCCGAAGGGGGTTCAAGGAAAGACAGCCTCACCGCTGGTAAGGATGGTTTGGATTCAGATCTTTTAAGTAATTATCTTTCTGGGGTTCAACTTCTGAATAGTGAGTTTGATTGTTGTTATTTAAGTGATGAGATTAAAAGCCGAATCACTTGCCAAACGATAGAAAAAGTCAGAGATTTGTTTCAAAGTGTGAAAGATGAAGATTGGAAGAAAGAGGAAATTATTTCTTGGTCTTACGAGTATTTCAATGAAGACAGCCTCAAGCACCCCGAAGGGGGTTCAAGGAAAGACAGCCTCACCGCAGGTAAGGATTTAAAGGGTAAAAATGGTGCTATTTCACAGTTTTATACCCCAAAATGGATTGTGGATTATTTGGTGGAAAATACGTTGGGGAAATATTACGGAAGGAACAGCCTCACGGCAAATAAGGAGAGCAGCCTCAAGCGCCCCGAAGGGGGTTCAAGGAATGACAGCCTCACGGCAGGTGAGGATAAGGGTGTGGATGTTGAAGATGTTAAGATTATAGACCGGCTTGTGGATGTGGGAACTTTGTTATAGGGGTGTACGATAAGTTGAAAGAGATGTATCAAAGCAAGGGTTACGATGATGCTTTGATTCCAAAACTTATAATTACTAAGAATTTATACGGTATAGATATCGATGAGAAGGCCGTTGAGATTACGAATTTGTTGTTGAGGTTGAAGGCTTTGGAGGATGGAGCATGTGAGAAGATTGAAACAAACATAGTAGCTGTTCCGAAAGAGAACAGCCTCACGGTAAATGAGGAAGGGCAGAATGAGTATTTGAAGAAGTTTGAAAAGATTGGGAGTTTAATGAGAACAGAGGATGTTTTAAGTTTAAAGGAGTCAGGTATAAACGATGAACGATTGAAGAAAGCTTTAGATATTCTTTCTTTGAAGTACGATGTTGTTTTGACTAACCCTCCTTATTTAGATTCCTCTGATTATGATTTTGAATTGAAGAGGTACATAAACGAGGATTATAGTGAGTTTAAAAAAAATCTGTACGCCTGCTTTATTAAAAAGAGTTGCGAATTGGTGAAGATGGATGGATTTGTTGGTATGATTACCCCTCAAACCTTTATGTTTATAGCAAGCTATGAGAAGACAAGAAGGTTCATATTAGATAACTTTCAGATAGAGAGATTGGTTCATTTTGGCCTTGGAGGGGTGTTTGATAACGCTTTAGTGGACACAGCGATGTTTGTTTTGAGAAGAGCTGAAGACAGCCTCAAACGCCCCGAAGGGGGTTCAAGGAAAGACAGCCTCAAGCGCCCCGAAGGGGGTTCAAGGAAAGACAGCCTCACGGCAAGTGAGGAGGAAAGTTTTGGTGAATATATAAACTTGACATCTTTTAATGGGAAGGGTTCTAAGAAGAAAGCTTTATTTTCTATTTGGGAAGACAGCCTCACGGCAAGTGAGGAAAAGAAGAGAGAGGATTATATTTCTAAGTATGTTTTTAGGGTTGATAAGAGGCTTTTTAAAAAGGTTCCGAGGTTTCCTTTCATCTATTGGGTGGATTCAGACGTTGTTCGTACCTTTGAAAACGAGCCGTTAGAAAAGTTCGCCGATGCACGTCAGGGGATAGCTACAGGGGATAACAAAAGGTTTTTGAGGTACTTTTGGGAAGTTAAAAGAGAGGATATTAAAGATGGAAAGAAATGGGTCCCGTATGCCAAAGGTGGACCTTACAATAAATGGTATGGTAATTTGTGGTGGGTTATAGCCTTCGATGAAGAGAATTATAATCTATTGTCAAAAATGGGGAACTATCTTCCAAATAGAAAGTATTATTTTAAAAAGGGTATAACTTACACGATGACAACCTCGAAAGGGGCAACTTTTAGATACCTTCCTTCAGGTTTCTTGTTTGATTGTAAGGGTAGTAGTTTGTTTTTTTCAAAAGACGAAGATATCTTTAGGTTTTTGGGGTTGCTCAATAGTAGCTTGTTTTCTTACTTGGAGAGTTTTATCGCGGGAAGCGTGGATTTGGAAGTTGGGGATTTGAAAAAACTTCCCGTTCCACAAGGTATGTTTGAGGATTCTTTTGAGACTCAGGTGTTAGAAGCGCTTGGTAGATTGAACGTGGCGATTAAAAAGCAGAATACAGAAATATACCCAAACGAACTGCATTTCAACGAGGAGAGTATCGATAGTGTTTCTAAGTTTTATGGGTTTATAGAGAGGAAAAACGCCCTTGATACCTATCTGCTTCTTTCTGAAGGGTTGATAGATGTACTGGTGATGAAGTTGTACAGTTTGAAAGAAAGAAATTTTGAGGAAATTTATAAGACGGTTGGGATTCCTACGGCCTTTATTCCTTTTGCCGACGATAAAGGTATTAAGGGTTTGCCTCCATTGAAAGAACTGTTGAAAAATCAATATCTTTCTGAATTTGGTTTGAGGCAAGCTCAGCTTACAAAAATAGAAAAGCTTATTGAAGAATTTTATGATAATAAAATCAAATCTTTCAGCCACCTTTTGCCTTTTGATGGTGGTATAACTAACTATCATCGAAGGGAACCTTACGATAATTATGTGGAAAGAAAGGCGGAAGAAAGTTTCCAAAATCCTGTTACGGTTTACAATAATATGGGTAGCCAAGAGGAGATTTTAACAAAATTGGGGTTTATAAGGATAGATAACGGGATCCAAAGGTATCTTTTGAATGGGGATACCGGTTTTATCCCATTTGGATTTTCAATCGATGAAGAAAATAGATTGTTATCCTATATTTTCAAGGATTGCTCTGAATTGGAGCGTATTGTGAAGAAAGATTTGAGAGATTATGTCTTTAAAGATTACCTAAAACTTCATAAGAAGTTTTATAAAGATAGGCCTATCGTTTGGAAGTTGGGAAATAAAGATAGAGGCTTTTTAGTTCATTATCATAACTTGAACGAAAAAACGAAGAGTAATATCTTGGGCTTTTTGCGAAAGAGGATCAAAGAAACAGCTTCACGGCAAATGAGGAATGAGAACAAAAGTTTCAGGGATTTGATGAAGATAATAGAGTCGAAGAATTTTGAGATAAATATAGACGAAGGTGTTCTGAAAAATAGTGCAATTTTTTAGTAATTCTTTATAATTCTTATGCGCCTTTAACCCTTTTAAAATCGAAATCTTATTTTTGAAAATCTTTTAAAAAAAGCTGTTTTTCAACAGCTTTTATTGGTTTGTTATTTTAGCTTTTTCTAATTCTTTTTCTACTAGTTCGTTAATGTTCAACATCGGAAGATATATTGGAGGAACAAACCCAAAATTTGCGGATATTGATATTATTTTTGCTCTTGATATCTGCAATAAGCTCATTATTCCAGATTTTATTACTAGTTCTTTGAATTCGTTTTCCTTTATTTTGGGGTTGCCATAAAATCCTGCTTCTGTTTCAAGTTCTAATTTTAATACTATTTTTTTTGATTCTTTTAAATGAAATTTTATGTTTAATCCTATTGTTCCAAAGTATTCTTTTTCTTTTGGTTGGAAATTTTGTGTAACCGAAATGTCTACCTTTGGTGTTAGTTTTTTGTTGTTTAAACTTTCGTCTTTTAATTCATAATTTAATTTTTTAATTATGTCATACCGCATTTGAATATTGCTCATTTTCATATTCTTCACTTCCTTTGCCACGCAATGATAAGATTATGTTTTGATTCTTGTTTGGTTTCGATTCTAAAAATTTGTATAAATATGGTTGCATAGCTATTTCTCTTTTTACTTCTCTTTTATCTCCAAATACTCTTATTGTATTGATTTCTTGATTTTTCAAAGAACGTGTTAGTTTTTTTTGTATAAAATAGTAGTTATTGAATTCTTTTAAATCATAATATAATGGTTTCCTTCCAGGATTAATTGGGTTTATATTGTTTTCTTTGATAATTCTTTGGATATTTCTTATTGACTGTCCTGTCATTGTTGCTAAATCTTTTTGTGTGAAATATAATTTTTGTTCTTTTTCTTCAATGTCGTCAAATTCTTCATCATAATACAACAAGTCATCTTTCATTTCTTTCAATATCCGTATAAATTCTTCGATTTCTTCTTTGTCTTCATATGTTTTAGGATTTACTAAGAAATTATACAAAACTTCTTTATTTTTTGGCTTTAAATCAGAGAAAATATTTAATAATTCATGTATTTCGAGCATGGTTTCCCCTCCTTATATCCCTTTTTCATTAATTTTTTTTAACACTGATTTTTTTGATTGAAAGTATTTTTTTAAATTATCATAACTATCTTCCCTTTTCATTATATCTATATAAGTTATTATTATTTTCCCATCATTTACTACGTAATACGATAACCGGTAAGATACTCTATCATGTATGAATTTGTACGCCCTGATTCCTCTTAAATTTCCTGTTTTCATTTCACCTATTGTGTAATCATAATTTATTTCCAAGACTGCTTGCAATATTTTTAATAGAAGGTTCCTATTGTTTATGTTTTTCAATGAGCGTTCGAAGATTGGGAAAGGTTGATTTTCAAGAGCTTTCATTATTTCCAGTTTTAGCTGTTTTGAGGATAATTCTTGCAAATCTTCTTCTCTTTCTCCCATTTTCTACACCCCATTATATCATTTTATTATTAAAATTCAATTAATTTTTATAACTTGTCGTTTTTTGTCGTTATTATACCTATCCTTACAGTATATTTTACCATATAATAGAGTCAAATTGGCTTTTTAGTTCCTTAGGGTATTGAAAAATATTGCAATTTTTTAGCAATTCTTTATATATTTTAAGCGCCTTTTACCCTTTTAAAATCGAAATCTTATTTTTGAAAATCTTTTAAAAAAAGCTGTTTTTCAACAGCTTTTATTTGGTGCGCCCAGCATGGGCAATAGCTAAGCGGTGAAAGCCCGTTGTGGGCCAGGTAGCGGGAACCACTAGTCGAAGGCAAGGGTGTCCATCGTGAGGTGGAATCTGAAGGAAGCCCAAGGCAAAGTCTCGGTCCGATGAACAAGAACCAGATACAAGGCTAAGTGGAGTGGACGAGTTTGCATTACAAAACGAAGTCCAACAGCTATCCAGAACTTCACGGAGTAAATCTGGCGGATAGATGGGATGAAAGTTATTGCACTTACCTGGGGAGATCTCAAGAATACGCTGTTAAGGTAACCCATGCAGCAATGTATGGCTGAATCTTGAGAAGTCAGCAGAGGTCATAGTACTCATTGAAAGATGAGGAAGGACTGAACAACAGGAGGTTTCGAATCATGAAAGATGCGAAGGGACACGGAAAAAGCATACAACTTCGATTAGAAGGTTTCCTACATGAAGATAGGGGAGAGCCTGAAAATAATGTAGAAGCGCCTAGTATAACTTCTACGTCTGAAAGAGGAAGAAACGATGATAAAGGATACAGTGAAGGGATGCTTGAAAAGATATTATCCGAGGATAATATGAATAAAGCATACAAGAAGGTAAAGGCCAACAAAGGAGCCCCTGGAATAGACGGGATGAAAGTGGAAGAACTCTTTGGATATCTCAGACAACATGGAGAAGAATTAAGGCAAGAGCTCCTTGAAGGAAGGTACACCCCGAACCCGGTAAGGAGGAAAGAAATACCGAAACCGGATGGAGGGAAAAGACTACTAGGCATACCAACGGCAATAGACAGAGTAATCCAGCAATCCATAGCGCAGGAACTGATACCGATTTATGAAAAGAAATTTGTAGATAACAGTTATGGATTCAGGCCATTACGGGATGCAAAACAAGCCATACGAAAAAGCAAAGAATACCTAAACGAAGGGCACACATGGGTAGTGGACATAGATTTAGAACGCTACTTTGACACAGTCAACCACGACAAACTGATGAGGATAATATCAAAAGACGTAAAAGATGGCAGAGTGATATCCCTGATAAGGAAATACCTCAAGAGTGGGGTAATGGTAAATGGGGTAGTAATAGAAACAGAAGAAGGGACTCCGCAAGGGGGACCGCTATCCCCATTACTAAGTAACATAATGCTCCACGAACTTGACGTAGAACTAACGAAAAGGGGACACAAGTTTTGCAGGTATGCAGACGATTGCAACATATACGTGAAAAGCGAGAAATCCGCATACAGGGTGATGGAAAGTATAACAAAATACATAGAGAAGGAATTAAAGTTAAAAGTGAACAGGAAGAAAAGCAAAGTAGTCAGGCCTTGGGACCTCAAATACTTAGGGTTCTCCTTCTACGTGAAAGAAGAGAAGTACGAAATTAGAGTCCATGGAAAATCCATTAAAGAATTCAAAAAGAAGTTAAAAGGAGAAACGAAGAGAAGCAGTGGAAGAAGCATGGCATACAGGCTGTCAAGGATAAAACAAATAATAACAGGATGGACAAACTACTATGGAATAGCAAACATGAAATCGGCAGCCAAAAGTCTTGATGGATGGCTTAGAAGGAGAATTAGGATGTGTATCTGGAAAGGATGGAAGAAAATCAAAACAAGGTATAAAAACTTAGTCAAATTAGGGCTAAACACTAACAAAGCATGGAGATATGCAAATACAAGAAAAGGCTATTGGAGAATCGCCAACAGCCCAATACTTTCAAGAACACTAACTAATAAACACCTTAAGGAAATGGGGTTAACTTCGATCCTGGAAACGTATAACCTAAAACATCAATTCTGTTGAACCGCCGTATTCCGAACGGTACGTACGGTGGTGTGGGAGGACGGTAGATAAATTAATTATCTACCTCCTACCCGATTAGTTATTTTAGCTTTTTCTAATTCTTTTTCTACTAGCTCATTAATGTTCAACATAGGAAGATATATTGGAGGAACAAACCCAAAATTTTGTGTTTTCAAACACGAGATGAATTCGATGTGCAAAAATTATATACATAGAGACTATATTAATTCGTTGTGTGATATAATTATAGTATACAATTATCTAACAAAGGAGAATTTAGGATGTTAAAAACATACAAGTTTAGGTTATATCTAACAAACGAACAAGTTGAGAAATTTAGCCAACATTTCGGACATACTCGATTTATATACAATTTATTCCTAGAATTCTCCAGTAATGCATATAAAAATACTAAAACGTCTATGGTTAACTACAACACATGGTGTAAAATATTGACAGTTCTTAAAAGATCTGAAAAATATCATTGGTTAAACGATGCTAACTCTCAATCATTACAACAGTCCATAAAGGATTTGGAGACTAGTTATAAACGTTTCTTCAAGAAACAAGCTAAGCATCCTAAATTTAAAAAGAAATCAAGTAGACAATCTTTTAGAGTCCCTCAACATATACAACTATATGAAAATGAAAATAACGATAAATATAGTATTCTATTCGTACCAAAGTTTAAAGAAGGTATCAAAGTAAGAGTTCATCGGAAAATAGATCCAAATGCAAAGATAAAAAATTGTATTTTCATTAAAACTCCAACAGGCAAATACTTTGTGTCTATAACATTTGAAGTAGAAGGATCTTACCCCGAAAGATATATAGACTATGAGAACTCAATTGGTATGGATATGGGATTGAAAGATTCTGTTGTATTATCCGATGGAACAAAGTATCCAGCTCCTAAAGTTTTGTCTAAGTACGAAAGGAAATTAAAACACGCATATAAAAAGTTTTCAAGCAAAGAACAAGGTTCTAAGAATTGGGACAAGGCAAAATTAGAAGTTGCTAGAATACATGAGAAAATAAAAAATACACGAGAGGATTTTCTACATAAACTAACAAAAGAAATCAGTGAGAACCAAGCTGATTTCTTCATTGTAGAAACTCTCAATATAAGAGGTATGTTAAAGAATCATCACTTAGCTAAAAGTATCTCAGATTCAGGATGGTATCAATTCAAAACGTTCCTAAAATACAAAGCAGAGAGACTAGGTAAGAAAGTAATTGAGATAGGAATGTTCGAACCTTCGTCTAAGGTTTGTAGTGTATGTGGGTATAAGAATGAAGGTTTAAAACTCTCTGATAGGGAATGGGTATGTCCTGAATGTGGAACTAAACATGATAGAGATGTAAATGCTGCCGTTAATATTAGGCAGTGTGGGATAAAACAGCTAGTCGCTGTATAAACTGACTCTACCCCAGGAACTGGGGGAAGTAAAGCCTTTGGAGACTGTGTAAGACGGGCATTCGTTGCTGCAATGGTCTATGAATTAGGAAGCTTACCTCTTTAGCGGTGAGTAGTTCACAAAACGGACAACGGGTTTATCGGAATGCTTCCAGAAGGTGAAGTCGTGCCAACAATAGCGGAAGTTTTAGCTGAGCAAGGCTACAAAACGGGCGTAATTGCAACTTCAAGGATAACTCACGCCACACCAGCCGCTTATTATGGCCATACGAACGATAGAGATGCCGAACAAGTATTAGCTGAACAGTTGGTTAACAGTAACCTCACCGTTGCTTTAGGAGGCGGTTGGAGATATTTTGATCCTACACAAAGAGCCGATGGAAAAGATCTTATCTCTGTTGCAAAGGAAAATGGCTTCGATTATATTACAACCAAGCAAGAATTGATGGCATACTCTGGAGATAAAGTTTTAGGATTATTCTCTTCAAGTCATATGAATAGCGTTACAGAAAGAACGCCTGCTGAGCCATTGTTACCTGAAATGACCGCCAAAGCCCTAGAGATTTTATCAAAAGACGGTTCTCCTTTCTTTGTGATGATTGAAGGTTCTCAAATCGATTGGGAAGCTCACGATAACGATGTTTTTGGAATTTGGAAAGAAACGGTTGAATTCGATGAAGCAGTGAAGGTTGCTTTAGATTTTGCAAAAGAAAATCCCGATACCTTGGTAATTGTCACTGCCGATCACGAAACAGGAGGTTTGGGTTTGTCATCAGGTGGATACACGATGGATTTGGAAATGGTTAGAGATTATCAAAAAACTACGGATTGGGTTGTAGCTAATTCTCAAGATATGGAAGAACTAAAATCCAACGTGAAAGAGTATTATGGCTTTGATTTGTCAGAAGAAGAAGTCGCTTATTTGGAATCCGCTAAAAACAAAGTGGATGCTTTAGGAGAGATTACAAGCGCAAGAGCAAGTATTGGCTGGACAACACATGATCATACTGGTGCGTTGGTACCTGTATTAGCTTATGGTCCTGGCGCTGAGGAGTTCGTTGGTGTTATGGATAACACAGACCTTCCTCGAAAAATAGCTTGTTTGTTGGGGGTTGAACTTTCTTACCCTGTAGAGAATGTACCAAATAATTAAACGTGCCGAATAATTAAAATTAAAGGGCTGATTAGATCAGCCCTTTAATTTTTTAATAGCTTGATGACTTCGTTTTCCAAACTTTCGAGATCTATATTTTCTTCGTTGTCTAGGAGATTGAAGACCGCCTTTAGTACTATAATTCTTGGATATTTTTGTATTAGCGTTTTAACAGGGTCATCTTGGTTTTTTAGGCTTTCAACGTTGTTGCTCATTTCACAAATTGCTCCTTTAAGAAGTATTTATCCCTCCCAAAACCACAATAACAGATGAAAATTGTCTTTGTTAGAAAAAGTATTGACAAATGTTTTTTTAAATGCTATAATAATCTACGTAAATGGGCTCGTAGCTCAGTTGGTTAGAGCTTCCGGCTCATAACCGGGTGGTCGGTGGTTCGAATCCACCCGAGCCCACCAATAAAAGCCAAGGGTTCCTTGGCTTTTATTTTTTTATACACTTCAATTTTACTATTTTTAACAGCTTTTGTCAACTTTTTTCACAAACTTATCTTCCAAAAGAAATGGTATAATTAGATTAACAGAGAAAACTCTTCACCAATCTTATAGGCTAGCTGCAGGGGTAAAGGACAAAAAAATCTTTTCCTTATGGTTGAAAAGCTGGGAAAGGACCGCAGGTCCCTCTTCCTTGTGGGCGGGCAGCGGGGGAAGGGCGCTATAAAATTCATTATACTTGAGCTAAAAGAAATGGAGGTGCCAAAAAATGTTTAACACATTAGAAGAGATAGCAAAAAGAGAAAGAGAAAAAGCTAAATTGGAAGGAAAACTTGAAGAAAGGGAAAGATTTATAGAATTCATCATAAAAAACCTAAGCAAAAGATTTGGTGACCAATTAACCGAAGAGATAAAAGATAAGATAAGAAAAACGGATGAAAAAACGATAGATTACATAGGAGACAATTTATTAGAAATAACCATAGAAGAACTAAAAGATTTAGTAAAGTAGTCGTAGAAAGGTAATTCTATACCAATCTCAAGAATTTGAGATATAATTCTGCTTTTAAAAAATATCACTCCTTTGTTGTGATTGTTTCAATGAGGAGTGATATTTTTTTGCCTCCTGACATTGGCTGTTATGACAGAACATTTATTCATGCCTGTTTTAGAATTCTTACGTTTTTGTAACTGTCAAATTTGCCTATCGGCTCTTTTTTGGCTCAATTGACTCATTATTGGCTCTTTTTTGGCTCAATTGATAATATATTTGTCTTTTAGCTTCCCGCTGCATTATAACTATTCCTTTATCAACAAGATTGCGAAGAGCTCTTGTCGCTGTTGGTTTTGATGTTTTATTTAACTCTTGATACGGACGCGGACGGACTGCGAGGCAAAGGGACGCTATAAAATTCATTATACAAGAGTTATATGTTGAGATAACACACCTTCAAAAAGATATGGTATAATTAAATTGACAAACAAAATCTAACAAAAAAGAGAGGCCAGACATGAATGAATTAGTGCACAATCCTCACGATCGATTCTTCAAACTAATTTTCAGTGACATAAGGATAGCTCGAGATTTCTTATGGAACTATCTCCCTCAAGAAGCTGTAGAAATAGTAGACCTGGATTATTTAATTCCTGAAAACAACAGTCATGTTGATGAAAACCTAAGAGAAAGCCTCTCGGATATGTTGTATAAAACAAAGATAAAAGGACAAG
>NZ_AUPG01000018.1:0-27225 GCF_016772115.1 Petrotoga sp. 8T1HF07.NaAc.6.1 | reverse complement strand
CCCTTTGATTGAGAAATCACATATTTCATATTGGTATGTAGGTAAGTATGTTTTTAGTTCATTTGGTAAATCTTCTATCCCTTGCACCATATTTGATAAATTCGTTTCTACGTTCCAGATTTCTCTTCCATGGTATATTACCATCGGTATTATTATTGGTATCTTTTTTGTTTTGGGATCGTATTTTTCTTCCCATATGCTCGTAATGTATCTCAACAGTTGAAAGATTACTTTACCTTCAATGTAGCTTTTGTGTTCCATAAGAATGTATATGTATCCATCTTGTCCATTTATCCTTGTTTTGTACAACATATCCGAGAGGCTTTCTCTTAGGTTTTCATCAACATGACTGTTGTTTTCAGGAATTAAATAATCTAGGTCTACTATTTCTACAGCTTCTTGAGGTAGATAATTTTGTAAGAAATCTCGAGCTATCCTTTTGTCACTGAAAATCCATTTGAAAAATCGATCGTGAGGATTGTGCACTAATTCATTCATATTTGGCCTCTCTTTTTTGTTAGATTTTGTTTGTCTAACTTAATTATATCATATCTTTTTGAAGGTGAGCTATCTTATCACATAGCTCACGTATAATGAGCTTTATAGCGCCCTACCCCCGCTGCCCGCCCGTGTGGAAGAGGGACCTGCGGTCCCTTTCCCCGCTTTTCAACTATAAGGAAAGAGATCTGTTCCTTTTTACCCCGCAACCCACCCATATAAGGAGGTGAGAAAGGGCTTCACCAGGGATAAAATACGTTGAAAGATACGACATCGATTTATGAGCTAACAATCTTTTCAAGAACATCTTACATAATCTAATGCGTTCTTTTTCTTTTTAATATTTTTTGCTGTATAATTGCAGTGAACTCTCATTTCTTGATTTTAGTAATATGTAATGATAGTTAGGATCATATTTTTTCACCTCGCTTTAGTATTGTTTAAGGATCTGCCTTAATTCTTAGACCTTTTCTAGGGCTTTTCCTTCTCATACGGCTTTGAAAGGTCATTCAAGTATCGGTGCCTTGAATTTTGCAAATTCTAATAGGATAAGGTTTAACCCAATAAATATAAACATCAATCTATTTGGAGAGAATGCACTATAGATAACAAAAATGGTTTATCTACAGGAACATGGAATTAGTTATTAGTGGTGATAATATGGATGCTGATTTGGTATTTTCAATAAAGAATTCTGACCACAATAAAATTTATGTTGTTAGAGATAATAAAATACTTTTTCGATTAAAAATTAAAGAACCAGATAAAGACAAATATGATTCTTATGACGGAGAATTAGATATAATGATGGATGGAATTAAAAATCATCCTTTTGATAATTTGTATTTTCAAAAAGATAATCACAAAGAAAAATTCGAAAAATCGATATATAAGGTATCTTGGCATGGATTTAGCTATAATCAAAATGGAAATATAAAAATGCCAGTTATAAATCTCAAAAACCAAAAAAATCAAAAAGATTCAGGAATAAGACATAAAGGTAAAATTAAAAACGATAAATTGTTTCCATTTCCAATTTGTAGTTTATATATTCCTAAAAATTTTTTTGATAATTCAATAAAATTTCAAAAAATTCAAAATGGAATACCCAAAGAAAATATAATTAATGTAAAAAAAGATGTTTTTTCTAGGATTGATTTTTTTATTTTGCCAACAAATTATAGTGTAAATGACTTTTTTATGACATCGGCGAGTTTGTTATATTTAATTTCAGATAATACTTTATTTTCTAGAGAATATCATGGTGAAGTTAGAAAACTGAAAGTATATCATCCATACAAATCTTTAAAAATTATCGATCATGATATTCTTTATAGAATAATAGAAAATGAAGAAACATTTTTACCTGAGTTGGATAATACATATAGCCTATTTATACATAATCCAAATAATTCTTTTGATGTGCTATATAATAGATTAACAACGATTGATGAAGATAGATATTCTCTAAGAGACGAGCATGATAAAGAATTAGAAAGAATAAGAAATAAAAAACAATTAGAAAGAATAAGAAATAAAGATAAAAGTAATGATTAAAAAATCAAAGAGCAGACGATTTGAATAAAAAAGATCGTCTGCTTTTTAAGTTCAAATCAAAAAATCATTCGTACGAGGTCATTTCCCAAATTGCACCTTTATCACAAGAATTGATTGGTGGAAATGTTTCATCAGTTTCTAAATGAATTTTCATTTCTTCATCAGTAGGTAGAGGTGTTCTTGTTCCATCTGTATATTCCACCCACTTGTAATAAGCATTTGCAGGAGATCTTTGACCTGTTCTATATCTTGCTCCGATTGGCATAAAATTCACCTCCTTTCTTATATACTTAATTATACCACAATATAATGATTATACAAAATGATAAATACTATATATAGAAAATTATAATGAAGTAATATAATAAATATAGTTTTATCCACTTACTAAACGAAAAGTGTACCACCTTATCGCACAAATCCTGTATAATAAATTTGAACAAAAAATTGTGGATTTTTGTATCTTAACAAACACAAAAGTCAAAGAGCGATAGCAAAAGAAATGGGATACACAGAGCGACGGTTAAAAGAGCTATCAAGAACCCAGAACAGAAGTATCATATGAACGTTGTTAGAGATAAACCAGTAAATGGTGATTTTGAAAAACGTATCAAACACTTGTTAGAGTACATTTCAAAGCAACCCAAAAACCAAAAGTTAACTAAAAGACGTATATATGAACTCATCTGTGAAGAAGGATACAAAGGAAGTTATTCTTCCTTCACCTATCAAGCAAGGAAGATAGAAGAGAAACTTGGTATTAATCAAAAAGAAGGATAAAGGAAGCAAAGGTAGATACATAAGTATAGCGATATTGATGAGCTAGGATACGTGAGGTTATCGTTAGCAATAGCAATGGCTGAAGAGAAAGTGAAGGAGGGCGGGAAAAACAAAATGAGTGATAAGAAATGGTTCAACAAAGGTGCTAAAGCTGGCAAAGTTGAGAAACGTGAAAAGCTACTAAAGACTTACGAGAAAGCTATCGAGGTAATTTCAAAGTATGCCGTAACCTTGTTTATTAAAGGTTTTGAACTTAGCGAGCTTGGGAGACATAAAAAAGCACTAAAGATTTACAAAAAAATCATCAAGTTATTTCCCCAGCTTAACGTAGCCTGGTTCTACAAAGGTTTTGAACTTAGCAAGCTTGGGAGACACAAAAAAGCGCTAAAGGCTTACGAGAAAGCCATCGAGATAGATCCACAGTATGCCGAAGCCTGGTCCAACAAAGGTGTTGCACTTAGCGAACTCGGGAGACACAAAGATGCACTAAAGGCTCACAAGAAAGCCATCGAGATAGATCCAAAAAATGCCTTGGCATACACCCTCTTAGGAGAATTATTCTTTAAACTTGGGAATCTTAAAGAGGCTTCTGAAAAGGTTGAAAAGGCGCTCAATATAGATGAGGGACTTGTTCCTGCATTGAGTTTACAAGGCAGAATCAAAATTGAAGAAAAAGCCTATGATGCTGCAAGTGAAGCCTTTAAAAAGGCAATGTATTTGGAAATAGGTAATCCAATACATTTCTTCTGGGATACTTATACTAACTATCTTAAGGCAGAATTTTCTTTAGATTCAGAAGATAAAAAGTATCAAGAAGAAATAGCCAGAATCATAAGAAACCTGGAAAAGATGAATGAAACTCTGTCAAAAAAACAAAATCAGGGAAAAGAGATAAGGGCGTATGTCCTGTATTTTTTAGGGCACTTCTACCTTAAGGGCAATGACATTTTTACATCGAAAGAAAAGCTTGAAGAGTGTATCAAATTAAAATCAAAATCCTCAATAGAGTCACCCGCTCGTGAATTGCTCGGCAATATCTGGAACTATCGAATTAGGCCACCCTGGTGGCGCTGGTGGTTAAATTCCCCTTTACATCGCTTGCCTAAGAAGATCGGATTTTTCATTCTTTTACTGCTTATTCTTGCATTATTGCTGCTTCACCCATTTATTCCTGGGTGGTTTCCTTCTTTTCAAATAAACTGGTTCTCTTTATGTGTTTCTTATTGTATTTTTAATCGTTATCCTTGTTTCACCAAGTATAGAACACATTCGGGCAAGAGATATTGAAGTAGAATTGCGTTCCCCTCCTCCCATTGAGCCCTTTCTGCTTCCCGTGGCAATGGAAGAAATAATGAAGGAAATAGAAGCAAAATATACGAAATTAGAATAACTGAGGTGCAAACAATTTTAACCATATTTTCAACGTTTTTGTAACTATCAAACTCATAGATAACACCTGTTGGACAACTTGTTGGGATACTTTCTAAAAACTTAAAAGTATCGAAAGCGGTGCAAAAAGCGGGGGTGATAAAAATAAACGATAAGAAAAAAAAGGAACTTAAATCATTAAAACATTTTATCTGTGATTATTATAAAATTTTTCATGAGTATCTTTTTCCTGAAAATTATCAATTAGAATGTAGTGAATCACCAGATTTCATAGTTAAATTTGATAATCAAAAAATTGGGATAGAGATAACAGAAGCTATTAAGGAGGAAATGATGAGAAGTGAAGATTTAGAAATTGCAATTTCCAAAATTATACAAAAATATGTGGAGGAAGAAAATATTAAAAAAGTTATATGGTTATCTTTCTCTGATAGCTTAGCTTCTGATATAAGCAAAAACAAATTTATTAAAGACTTTACTGAAGAATTCAAAAAATATATAATGGCAAGAAGAAACAGGGAATATTCTTCGTTTGAAGAATTCTGTGAATCAAATAAAGACTTTTTAATATGCAAATATTTGGAAGATGAGCCAATACGAAAGGATTATAAGAAACCATTAGTAATTCCTGGAGGCAGATATTTTTTCCCATTTGATTATGAAGGGAAATTAAAAATCGCAATAGATAAAAAGATAGGAAAGGTGTCCGATTACAGGAAAAAGGTTGATAAAATATATTTGTTAATAAAAACATCATCTAATCCACCTAACTTAGTACCTTTCCTAGATGTTCACATCCCACATATTAAAGAAATCCTTAATTCATATACTAAAGGAAGAAATAATTTCGATAAAATATTTTTATATTATCATAGCGACATAGAGCCACAAATAATAATATCTGATTAATAATTAATTCAACTGCTCTTGCCAAACGAAAAGTGTACCAATTTTTTTGATATTATAACCGTAATTGCATTCGAAGTTGATAAATTAGGAAGGGACCTGCGGTCCCTTAAACCCTGTTTTTCACCCATAAGGAAAAGGATCTTTATTTACACCACTTCCCCCGCTGTCCGCCCACAGTTAGCCCTTTCACTAAAAACCACATTTTTGTGGTATAATAATACTAACTTTAGAGTTACTTACTCATGAGTTAGTAACTCATGAGTAAGTAATAGAGGTGACTTATATGTTCATTGGCAGAGAATCAGAGTTAACCGCTTTAAACAAATTGTACCAAGAAGACAAATTCCAATTTGTTGTTGTATATGGAAGAAGACGGGTTGGGAAAACTACCTTACTTTTGGAATTTTGCAAAGAAAAGCCTTTTATATTTTTTGTTGCCGACGAATCATTAGATAATGTTTCATTAGAAAAATTTTCTAAAGAGGTTTTTTCATTTTTCAATCTAACGGGCTTAACTGAGTTTAATTCTTGGGAAGAAGCTTTTCTTTTTATTGCAAATAGAACAAGAGAAGAAAGATTGGTAATAGTAATTGATGAGTTCCAATATTTAGTGAATGCGAATCGTAGTATTCCATCGATTTTACAGAAATTGATAGATCATACTTTGAAAGACACCAAATTATTTTTGATAATCTGTGGTTCATATGTCAGTTTTATGGAAAATGAAGTTTTGGGTTATAAAAGTCCGTTGTATGGGAGAAGAACCGCGCAATTTGAGATTACCCCTTTTGGTTTTTTTGACAGTCGAAAGTTTTTCCCAAAATATTCTTGGGAGGAACAAGTCAACACATATGGAGTTTTAGGGGGCACACCACAATACTTGGTCACCTTTGATGAAAAAGTGGACGTTTATGAAAATATAAAACAAAAAATATTATTTAAATCATCGTATCTTAACGAAGAACCTACATTCTTGCTGAGACAAGAATTAAGAGAGCCTTTGATTTATAATTCCATTTTAGAAGCTTTAGCAGAAGGAAACGGAAAATTGAATGAAATTTCTTCAAGAATCAGTTTTGATAATTCCAAAGTGGCTAAGTATTTGGAAACCTTGATTGATCTAAAGATCGTTGAAAGAATAAAACCTGAACCGATTGGTAGAAAAGGCAGGGGTAGTATTTTCAAGATTAGGGATAATTTCTTTAAATTTTGGTATAGGTATGTTTTTAAAAACAAAACATTAATCGAACAGGGATTGGCGGATTTCGCTATAAAAAATAAAATAAAGCCATTTATGAATGAGTATATAGGCCCCATTTTTGAAGACATTTCAGTTGAAATCCTGAAAAACATGAATGTCGAGGGTAAATTGCCGTTCATCTTTGAAAATATTGGCAAATGGTGGGGCAATAACCCCATTAAAAAGAGGGAAGAAGAAATCGATATAGTAGCCTACGATAAGAAAAACATTCTTCTTGGTGAATGCAAATGGCAAAATACATTGTTAGATATGTCAGTAGTTAAAAAACTTATGGATAAAGGGGCTTTATTTCATTTTGAGAATAAATTTTATATTCTTTTCTCGAAAATAGGTTTTACGAAAGAAACCTTGAATTTTGCTAAAGCCAGCAGTAATATTATTTTAATAAGTTTTAAAGATTTTGTGTCTTCTAAAAATGAAGAATTAATTTGATTTTCTCACGAAAATAGTGGGTAATTAAGTTAGAGTTGAATTAAATTTACCCAAGCCAGATGAAGAAACACCCCGAAAGTGGTGGAATGACTACTTCACTGTCTACAACAGCCAGGAACAACGCTACCTTAAGCGAGTCACTTACCAAACGAAAAGTATACCAAAAATAAGTGACTGCTAATCGAAAAGTAGTTAGCAATAGCAAATGTTCATTAAAATTAGCGACAGCTTTTATTTGAAAAACGCCCATGTTGGGCGTCTTTAAAAAATTATTTCAATATTTCTTTTAGTTCTTCTAGTGTAATATTTAGAATGTTCTTCTTTATCTGGTTTATAATTTCTTCGTTTGCATTTTTGATCTTTTCTTCTAATCTTTTATCAAAATCCTCTCCAAACCTTTGGTTTAGAATTTCTATGATTAATTCTTTTCTTTCTTCAAGCTTACCTTTTCTTTCTCCTTCTCTTTTACCTTTTTCTACACCTTCTTCAAATAATGAGGCTCCTATCTTTGTCATTCGTATCACCTCTTTCAGTTTGTTTAGGTACTCTTCCCTTACATAATTATCAGAGAACCCTAATAACGATCCTATTACCGCTTCTTTTTTGTTTTCATCTGGTATAGTGATTGCTAACTCTAAAGCTTCTTTTGTCACTTCTTCTTCACTTTTTTCGTTTCTCATCAATGGCAAGAATACTAAATCCATTAGATCTTTATCCGTTAGTTCTTCTTCTTTTTCTATCTTTCTTTTTATTTCTTTGTACCTTTTTATTCCATCGTATTTTATCATGAATACTTGTAAAACTTTGTATTTATTTAAACCCATGTCCAATTCATTTTCTGCACTTTCGTATTTCCCTGAGTATATTACCACCGTGTTTATCTTTCTTCTTTCTTTTTGGTATAACGCTATGTCGTATTGTGCAAATCTTAGTAAGTCTGCTTTCTTCCAGGTGGTTTGAAATTCTAAGTGTAACAGTGAGTTGTCTTCTAGTTCGAATACAAAATCCATGTTTCTGTCTGATACGTTTATTACGGGTAGTTCTGTTGGTTTTACTGAGATTATCTTTGGTAAGTTCAGTTCATAATATTTGAGGGTTTCATCTTTGAATAGTTCCGACATCTTTTTGAAGATAATGTCTTGACTGTTGTGGGTTATGTTGGTACCTTTCATCAGCTCCCCCTTTTGGTTACACGATAGTTTGTTGAACTATTTATATTATACCATATGTCTATGAAGGTATGCTATTTAATCACATAAATCTTGTATAATGAGCTTTATAGCGCCCTTCCCCCGCTGCCCACCCCATAGGGAAAAGGAAGCTTTTTTACTTTTTCACACCGCTGCCTGCCCCATAAGGAAAGAGGAAGAAGTTTTGCTCCGCTTCCCACCTGTGCCTACTAAACGAAAAGTAGTTAGCAATAACAAATGTTCTTTAAAATTAGCAACACTTTTTATTTGAAAAAACGCCCATGGAGGGCGTCTTTTCAGAAATTATTTCAATAACTCTTTTAGTTCTTCTATGGTTATTTCTAATAAATTGTCTCCTATGTAATCTATCGTCTTCTCATCTGCTTTTCTTATCTTATCTTTTATTTCTTCAGTTAGTTGGTTACCAAATCTTTTGCTTAATATTCTAATTGCAAATTCAAGTTTCCCTTCTCTTTCACCTTCTAATTTAGCCTTTTCTCTGTCTCTTTTTGCTATCTCTTCTAATGTGTTAAACATTTTTGGCACCTCCATTTCTTTTAGCTCTTCGAACCTTTCTTCTATCTCTTTGTAATCTGTCCTCTTTCCGAACAGTTCTATGAATGCGTTTCTGTGTTTATCAAATTTCTCTTTTTCTTCTTCCGACAATTTCGATATTATATCTTTATTTATAATCTTTAACAACTCTTCCGCTCTTTTTATCCTTACGCTTGGTTTGTCTGTTAATAAGATTACTCCTAGTGCGTTCTTCATGTTTATTATCGTTTCTTCTTTTATATTACTTAAATTTATTAGTTCATAATTTGCTTTTATTAAGTATTCTTCCATGTTTTTTATCTCTGTTATCTTCTCTTTTACATCCATTGGTGATGTCCATTTCGCTTTTCCATCGTAAAAGACCATCACTTGAGTTCAGTTTGTTCACGTTTTAAATCTGTTTCTTTTATTTGTTTTGTGATCTCTTTTGGTAGAAAGGCTTTTAGAAAGTCATAGAATACGGTTCTGTCTTCAAATAATTCTTTGAATATCGAATCTTTTATTGGATTAGACATAAGCTTCTCCTTTTTGGTTTATTTTTTGTTGTGTTTAGCGCCCTTTCGTCCCGCTGCCCACCCCATAAAATTAGTGAAGTGTTTTCTTTGTCAATTTAATTATATCATATGTTTTTGAAAGGTGCTATGTTATCACATAACTTCTGTATAATAAGTTTTATAGCGCCCTTCCCCCGCTGCCCGCCCATACGAAAAAAGATGTCATTTTAAAGACATTGAATTATGATCTAACCAATTTTTTCATGGACATATAGTATAATCTAATGTGGGGGAAATGAGTTATGAAAGAAGAGGAAAAAGAAGTTTTAGATTATTGTATTAAGGACATTGAATATAGGATTAAGTCGTGTGAAAACTCATATGAAAAAGGAGACTTTAATGAAAAAGTTTCTGATTTTAGAGCTTTTATATTTTCTGTTGGAAGTAGTATGGATATAATGAGAAATGAGATTTTCGAAGATTATAATCAAAATAAAAAGAGGAAATATTTTAGTGATATTTTTGATATTAAAAATGATAAAAAGCAAGATATTAGGAGCTGTTAAATAAACGAAAAGTGTACCAAATTTTTTTGATGTTAAAACTGAAATTACATTCGGAGTTGATAAGATTTGAAAGTATTGTACATCACCAATTTGTTGCCAGTTCCTCATAATCTTAGTAGAGGAATTTTTATAACAAATAGGCTTAAAACTCTGCAGAGTTTTAATATGGACTTCGATGTTTATGGTATTACTTCTAAAGATTCTTTTGGAATAAAACTTTTGAAAAAGATTCTTTCTCTACCAAATGTAAATTCTACTGATTCATTTTATGAAGTCGATGGTATAAAATATAAATATGTATCTTTTAGAAGAAGTTTAGTTGATGTCTTTAATTCGAGAGTATTAAAGAAAAATAATCAAATTAAAGATTCAAAAGAAGTTGCAGAGGATCTGTTTGATAAAATTAAGGATAACGAGTTCGATATAATCCATGCCCATGGGATGTATGACCCACCTGCGGGATTAGTTGCAAAACTGTTATCGCAAAAGCTAAGTGTTCCGTATGTAGTTACCGCCCATGGTAGCGATATAAACTTAGCGATGCCTAAGGCGAAAGAATTGTACGTTGATGTTTTAGAAAATGCTGCAAAGGTTATCTTTGTAAGTAATGCCTTATTGAATAAGGCTAAATCTTTTGGATATTCCAGTGAGAATTCTGTTGTTATTCCCAACGGGATTGAACCAGATATCTTTAAACCTTTGAATAAAGAAAAAATAAAAAAAGAACTGGGATTATCTAAAAAGGTTGTTGGGTTTGTAGGTGGATTGAAGAAAGTAAAAAGGGCAGATAAATTGCCCGAAATTTTTTCTCAGATATCTTCAATCTACGATGCTGAGTTTTTAGTTGTTGGAGATGGTGAGTTAAGAGAAAATATTGAAAATGAATGTAAGAAAAGAAAGTTGGAGGTTAAATTTGTTGGAAGTGTTTCTCATGAAGATGTGCCTTATTATATGAATGCTATGGATGTAATGATACTTCCGAGCAGGAATGAAGGATTTGGAGCTGTTGTTATAGAAGCACAGGGATGTGGGGTGGCAGTTGTTGGTAGCAGTAACGGAGGTATACCTGAGGCAATTGGGGATGGAGGAGTAGTCGTTGAGGAAGGAGAAGGCTTTGAGAAAAGGTTCGCTCAATCGGTTATGAAGTTGTTAGAAAATCCAATTGATGGAAGTTATTTAAGAAAAAGGGCGTTGGGATTTTCGTGGAAGAATACTGTAGAAAAGGAAATAGAAGTTTATAATGAAGTCTTAAATAAATTTGGAGGAAGTAATGCCTAAAGAAAGAGAATTTATCAAATCTTTTTTTCAATTTTCAATGGGTCAATGGATAGCTGCATTGATTTCTTTCATCACTACCCCTATTACCACTTGGCTTATAATCCCAGAAGAGTTTGGTAAGGCGTCGATGTTTACTTTGGCTTTCAATTTACTTCTCAATGTTGCACTTCTTGGAGCGGATCAGAGCTTTGTTCGTATGTTTTATGAAAGGTCTGAGGATAAGAGAAGGGATTTACTTTGGGATTCTTTGCTGCCGAGTTTGAGTATAGGCGTTGTTGTTTTTGTTGTAATTGGCATCTTTTGGAAAGAGTTGTCTTTCATTCTTTTTGGAGATTATAATCATTTTCTTCCGATTTTTTTGTTGGGGGTTACTATATTAATTGGTATTTTAGAAAGATTTTCCACTTTGGCTGTTCGGATGAAAAAAAGAGGTATCGCTTTTTCTACGTTGAGGGTAGTGAACGGAGTAACAAATGCGGTTTTTACAATTTTATACGCCCTTTTTGTTTCAAGAAGTTTTTATGCTGTTATCATTGGTTTGTTTTTTTCTCATATAGTTACCGCTTTATTAGCGATCTTTTTTGAAAGAGAATTGTGGTTTGGTAAGTTCAAAGTTGATTTTAAATCTATAAAAGCGATTGTTAGATATGGACTTCCTTTTGTTCCTACTTTTTTAATTACTTGGCTTTTTCAATCGATAGATAGGTTGGCGTTAAGAAATTATTCTGATTTCACGGAGATAGGTTTGTATTCTGCTGCTTTCAAAGTGGTTTCAGTTATGAATTTAATTCAAACGGGGTTTACTATGTTTTGGACTCCCGTTTCTTACGAGAGTTATGAAAAAGAGCCAGAGAGTAAGGGGATTTTTGAGAAAACTTCTGTGATTATCGCCGCAGCGATGTTTGTGTTTGGATTGCTATTAGTTGTGTTTAAAGATGTGATATTTTTGCTTTTAGAGAGTTCTTATAGGCAGGCTGCTGGGATTAGCTCTTTTTTGATTTTGATGCCTATTATGTATACTGTTTCTGAAACGACGGTCGTTGGTATTAATTTTAAGAAAAAGACATATTGGCATATGTTGATAGCAAGTGTGGCAGCAGGAGTTAACGTTTTTGGAAATTTGATGCTTGTTCCTGTATATGGTGCAAAAGGTGCAGCATTTTCTACTGGGGTGTCGTATATAGTTTTCTTTTGTATGAGGACGTTTATATCTAAGAGATTGTTCCCTGTTAATTACCATTTGGGTAAATTTTTTATCAGTACGTTTGTTTTTGTGGTCGTTGCTTTTATAAACACTTTTGTTCCTAATATGGTTTATCAGGTTGTATCTGCTGTTTTGGGTTTGATCGTTGTGATGTTTGTGTATAGAGATCAGGTGAAATATGTGTTTGATTTGGGAGTTGATTTGATGAAGGAAGTGAAGGAGAGGGTAGTTAGTAGGTGAAATTTGAGCCCCTTCGCCCCGCTGCCCACCCTACAATCTTTTTGTTTTATTCTTCTAATTCTGTGAAGCCTATTCCTATTGCCCCAGGCCCAGAATGAGCTCCAATTACTGCTCCCAAAGTACCTGAGTATATTTCACCTTCATAGTTTAGTTTTTCTTTGAGTTTTTCTATCATGTATTCTTCGTCTTCTTTACACATGGCGTTTCTTGTACAGATAATTGCTTTTTTAGGATCTTTTATTCTATCTGAAATTATATTAACCATTTCTTCTAAAGATTTTGTTCTTGATCTAACTGCTTTTATTGGTTTTACTACTCCATTCACAAATTCCATTATCGGTTTTATATTTAATAGAGTACCGACGAACTGTGTGGCGCCACCTATTCTTCCACCGGCTTTCATGTATTTTAAGGTTTTTACAGTGAATATTGTACTAGTTTTTTTGATCGATTCTTTGGCTATTTTAGAGATTTCTTCAAAATATTTTTTCCCACTTTTAATTATTTGTGCGATTTTTATTTCCAAAGCAGCCTGACCACATGTACAGGTTCTTGTGTCTATTAAGGTTATTTTTGAGTCTTGGTATTTCTCGGTAAAATCATTTTTTGCTATATTGGCATTTTGATAGCTTGCAGATAAATCGCTTGATATTGTTGTAACTATTATCTCTTTGAACCCTTTTTCATATTTTTCTTTAAAAGCGTTGAACCAATCTTCTGGATTTGGTGCTGCAGTTTTTGGAGCTTTGTCTGGATTTTCAGCCATTTTCTTATAAAATTCTTCATCGGATATATCTTTGCCTTGAACAAGATACTCTTTCTCATCAAAGGTTATGTAAAAAGGAATTTTAACGATATTATATTTTTCAAGAATTTCTGATGGTAAATTGCTTGCAGCATCAACTATCTGTGCTATTTTAGGCATAAAAAATCCTCCCTTAAATAGTTTTTTCAATTATAATTATATATCAATTAATAAATAAAAATATACCACCCTATCACATAACTTTTGCAAACGAGCTTTATAGCGCCCCCTTCGCCCCGCTCCCCACCCATAAGGAAGAGGGACCTGCGGTCCCTTAAACCCTGTTTTTCATCCATAAGGAAAAGGATTTTTATTTGCACCCTTTCCCTGTTTTTCATCCATAAGGAAAAGGATTTTTATTTGCACCCTTTCCCTGTTTTTCACCCATAAGGAAAAGGATTTTTTATTTGCACCCTTTCCCTGTTTTTCATCCATAAGGAAAAGGATTTTTATTTGCACCCTTTCCCCGCTTTCCAACCATAAGGAAAAGGATTTGTTCCTTTTTACCCCGCTCCCCGCCCATAAGGAAAAGGCTCCATCTGATCAGTTATTTTCGATGAATTTTTCTATACTTTTAATGAATTGTCTAATGTCATCCAAATTTTCTGTTATTATGTCGTACAGCTCTTCTTCAGAGATCATGTGATACATATGGACCAATCTATTCCGATAACCCGCCATTTGAATTAATTTCTGGCTTAAATTCTTGTTTATAATATCTTTTTCTCCAAGCCCCAAAGCAATAGCTTTATACTCAGTGGACATGTCTATGCTACCTGTCTTAGCTAATATATGCCTTCCAATATCAAAGATTGCTTCTAAAGATCTTCGGAGAAAGCTTTCAGCTGCTGCAGGGTTTCTTCTATCTCGTAGAAATTCTTCTTTTGATAAGTGAGATAGTATTTCTAATTGAATTAGATAGTCATTGATGAATATCAATCTATCCCTAATAAGCTCTTTATTTATCATCTTTCATTTCTCCTCGTACTTTTCTAATACTTCTTTATGGTATAAATCGAGTACATATTTAAAATCCGCAGCCCGCCTTAATATCATCATTTCGTATTCATCTTTGAAACTTTCTGATTCACTATATACACATATGCCTTTTAACGCTTCAGTCTGGAATACAGAATGAGTTTCTTGTAAAAATACCAGATCTAATTTGTAAGGTTTGAATAATTCTTCTAATTCATTGTATATACTGGCATAAAGCTTGTATCTATGCTTTATACTATCCAAATCAAACAAAAAAACTATTCCCACATCTATGTCTGTGAGAGGATCATCTATTTTTATATTGTTATCATCATTGTCTTTTAGTAACTGATAAGCCTTTTTTTTCTGCGAGCCAAACAAATAAACTAACCCTATTTTATATTTTTTACACAAATCTTTTAGGAATTCTAATTTGTCCTGAACCATGTTGTTCACCTGCTTAATTCTTATGTATTTAAATCGCTCTGTGACCTTTTTAAAATTAATTGTCGCTCCCCGCCCATAAGAGGAGTAAATTGTTTTCTTCGTTGATTTAATTATATCATATTTTGAAGGTGCGTTATCTTATCATATACTTCTGTATAATAAGTTTTATAGCGCCCTTTGCCCCGCTGCCCACCCATCTAAGGAAGAGCTTCTGTCGCCCTTTTACCCCGCTCCCCACCCGTGAGGAATAAGAATTTTTATTAGCGCTCTTTAACCCCTCTCACCGCCCACAAGGAAAAGATTCTTTTATCTTTTCACTCCGCTATCCGTCCATATAAGAAGGTGGGAAAGGGCTTCACCATCAGCCCGCACATTGAAGAAAGAGTAAGTGGGACAAAATTGACTTCTAAAAGGTTTAGTGTTTTAAAATTTTAAAATAAGAAAGGTAATGGTATAATAAGGATGATCGGTAAATGTTTTGGGAAGAAAAACTATAATTCCGTATAGTCATTCATTGTGTTAGAGATAGATATTCTGATAACAAAAAGGGGTGTATATCAAAATGTCAAAAAGTCCAAAGAAAAAGAAGGAGAATGAAGTTGGCGAACAAAGTATGAGTAAAGATTCTTATTCTACAACTCAGGTAACTTCTATTCAACAAAAAATTCAACAGAAAAAGGAATACCTGCTTTCTGTTCTTGATTTTGATGAGCATCTTCGTGAACAAGTTGAAGAGATGTTTAATATTAATCTTAAAGTTTTCCCTGTGGGACAGGAACCAATGATCTTTTGCACAGCCGCATTTAAAATAGGTAACGCAGAGTTAGCAATGAGTAAAATCGAAAAGCTTAGTGATGTGTGGCTTGTGGATATAAATGAGGAGAGGGCATATTATATATGGACAAGACCTTATCCTAAAGGGCACTGGAACCCTATAAGTAAAACGCCGGGAGCCCGACAGATTATTGGAGAAGTTCAAGTGAATTTTGACAATACGCTTACACTTGAAACAAAAACCAAGAGCTGGATAACACAACTTATTCATCTTATGATAGATGTGTTGGGTAAAGATATGAGACTCATTAATTTGGAATTTGAAAGCCCTTCAGATTTATTAAAGAAAGCTATTGATCAAAAGGAGTAGCTTCGCTTTACTTGATTCCCACCCATAAATATTGAGGAGGGTGAAGCAAATGTATGAATTGAAAAAACCAAAAGAAAGGTTGTCCTGTGAGCAATGTGGAAAATTGGTGAGGTATAAAACTATAAAAAAGAAAGAGAATTATAACGTTAAGAATTACCCTATTGAAGTCGAACGCACTGTTGCTATATGTGAAGAATGTGGGGCTGAGTTACTTGAACCCTATTATGAGAATGAGAATTTAAAAGCAGCATACAGAAAATATGCTGAATTGAATAATTTGGTGTTACCTGAAGAGATCAAGGAAATTAGAAGTAAGTATAATGTCTCTCAGACACTATTTGCCTTAATTTTAGGTTTAGGAGAAGCTACTATACAACGTTATGAGATGGGTTCGTTACCAACTAAAGTTAATAGCGATTTGATCAAGAGAGTTTCCGAACCGATTGAATTTTATAAGATTTTAAAAAGTAATAAAGATAATATTCCTGATATCGAATATAAGAGAGTATTCTTTTAGACTATTTGGTAAAGACAAATTTAATAAGAATGAATATCGATTTTTCTAAAAAGTTTTTGCAAGAGACGTATAAGATTGGTTTGGTAGATCAAGCTCCTTTAAGGAATTTAACGAATGAAGAAAGAAGTGTTGTAGAAAAAATTGTTAAAAATTATGGAGGATTGATCGCTAGAAAATTAGTTGAAGTGTCACATAATGAC
The DNA here is from genome assembly GCF_016772115.1 of Petrotoga sp. 8T1HF07.NaAc.6.1. Classification (NCBI taxonomy): domain Bacteria; kingdom Thermotogati; phylum Thermotogota; class Thermotogae; order Petrotogales; family Petrotogaceae; genus Petrotoga; species Petrotoga sp. 8T1HF07.NaAc.6.1. Next base: position 10,781 of record NZ_AUPG01000018.1, on the reverse strand, counting down.
GTGGCTTATAAAAGTTCAAATTATGATGAAGAGATAGTGATTTAGGGTCAATCTTTTTATGGATAATTCTGATCTATAACAATATACCACCCTATCACTCGAATTTTGTATAATGAGTTTTATAGCGCCCTTCCCCCCGCTCCCCACCCATAAGGAAAAGGTTCTTTATTAGCGCCCCTTCGCCCCGCTCCCCACCCCACAATCGGCCATCTAAGGAAAGAAAAGCTTTACTTCTAAGCTTCCTACCTATTTAAGGGAGCAATCTGTAGTCCCTTAGTTCCAAAAATTAACGGGTTTCCTCTTAAAAACCCCAAATCAAGGTCAAACTCATTTAAAAATATAGTGTGTATACGGTGGAAAACAGAGCTTCTCCTACCACCATTATTTCAATATTTCTTTTAGTTCTTCTAATGTTATACTAAGAATATTTTTCTTTATTTGGTTTATAATTTCTTCGTTTGCTTTTCTGATATTTTCTTCTAATCTTTTATCAAAAGCTTCTCCAAACCTTTGGTTTAGAATTTCTATGATTACTTCTCTTTCACCTTTTCTTTCACCTTTTTCCACGCCTTCTTCAAATAATGAGGCTCCTATCTTTGTCATTCGTATCACCTTATTTCTGGTACACTTTTCGTTTAGTAAGTTCACCTTTACAAGTACACTATAATTATTTGTTATTAATGTGTAAAAGTCAAATGTTATTGATCTATATGACCATAATCAAAAATCATACAATTGTTTGGGTATAGTAAAAAAGGCTTAAACACCCTGCAAAAGCGTTAGCCTTCATAGTAGAAATCAGTAGACTTTTAGACGATGCTGAGAGAGACACATGCAATGTTTCGCTTCTTAGTTGAGATGACATACATCAAAGATATCAACTTATTGTTGCTGTTTTTTGTGTGGTTTTAAATATTTTTAGAAACTTAATTTTAACATTTTGAATTAATAAGGAACTAAATCATTGATATTATTGATTTTATTAATAATTCAATTTCTTCCCAGCTAATATTTTTGGAATAGCTATATTTGTTAGTGTATTGCTCCCAATAATTTTTCATATTTTGGTCTTTAAATATATTAGCAACTAATTGATCTTTATCCTTTAAAAGATTTATTGTTTCTCTTTTTGTAAAAGTTTCATAGATTGCTTCTTTTAGTGTATTTTTATCTATTTCTTTATCGAATAGTTTGAAAATGATATATATATCGTAGAAATCTTTCATTCTTGAATTTAGTATATTTCTAGATATTATTGTCTCTATTTTTTCTGCTAAGAGAGTTTCCTTGTTGTAGGCAAAAATATTTATATTTCTATTTTCTAGGAGAAGTTTGTATTTATATTGTATTTCTGAAGGAGTTATTTTGTCACCTGTTGTGATATCAATCTTTAGTGGAATTTTTGCTTTTTCTAACTTTGATATAATAGATATTCTATAACCATAATAGTTATCTTCTTCTCTAATTTCACTTATCCTTTCTAACTCAAATTCAACACCATCATTTAGGTCTATATTGATTAATTCTTCAAAAATATTTTTGATGTTTTCACTTGTTAATTTTATGGATTTTAATGTAATGTCCATATCTATTGTTGATCTTTCTGCTATCCCAGCTAAAGAGGTTACCAACATTCCGCCTTTTAGAATAAAATTATTTTTATAACTTGATATGGATATCCTTTCAAGAATTCTTTCCATCATATAGATTCTTAAAACTATTTGTGGATTAAGGTTTTTTTCTTTTGATAAATTTCTTATTAAGCTTTTTAATTGCATTAGATTTTTCATAAGATCATCTCCAAGTATTTTCTCAACACTTTTTCAATTTTTAGTTTTTTTGAGTATTCTATTAATTTGTTTAGGTTTTTATCTTTGTTAGATATATAAGCTTTTAATGAATTTTTGAATAAATCTTTATCCATATTGTTTCTGTTTTTGACAATATCACATATTGTTCTCTCTTTATCATATACTTTTATTTCTCTTCCAAAATTGGTTTTTGATTTTGTTAGTCCGAGATCATAGTTTTCTTTTTTTGTCCAATGTATGTTTACATTATATTTTTCTAGATTTTTAAGGTTATAACCCTGAGGGAGAGTTACTGAGTAATTTATTGGGTCTCTATCTGTTAAATTATGTAAATATAGTGCTGTTTCATGGGAAAAGACTATTTTTTGAAATTTTTTTTGTAATATATACATTTCATCTTCAAATGTTCCTGGAGTAATGTATGTACCCCTTTCTAATCTTTCGAGAATATTTTTTTCTATAAAAATATTTAGATATTGTCTTGGGATTCCTAATTCAACAACCTCTTTTGTAGTTATTATCCCATCTTTTTTATTTATTAATTTTTGTAATTTTTCAATATAATTCATATGATCACCTCTTTACAAGTACACTATAATTATACACTATTAATGTGTAAAAGTCGAGTTTTGGTGATCTATAAGATAATAATCAAAAATCATAATTATTTTAAAAAATCATTGTTATAAGAATTGGAACGGAAAGAGAAAGTATTACTCCTTGTCCAAAGGCTATTAGAGTAGTTTCTTTATCAGTGCTTTTTGATATTACTCCAAGCATGGTGTCCATTGAAGTGGCTCCTCCAATTGATGCTGCTCCTAGGGGGGACCATTTAGCAACTAAAGGAATTAGAACTATCGCTAAAATTTCTCTAATTACATTTGCAGTGAAAGAAATTGCTCCTAAAACAGGAGAGTAGAGATTGCTGATCATAACCCCTGAAAGTGAATACCAACCGAATCCTGCAGATGCGCCTAATGATTCTTTTAAATTTAAATTCGTGAAAAATATTGCTAATGATCCAAAGATAAGACTTCCTAATATAGTTAACATTGATTGAAAGAGTATATTTTTCATGTTGACTTTTAATTTTGAGAGTATCTTTTCTTCACTGCCAATATCAACCCCAACGCTAAAAACCAAAAACATTAATAAAATAGTTGTTAAATTGTTCGGGATATTAAAGTTAAAATAGATACCGGATATTATTCCAGCAACGACTGCAGATAATAGCAATATCATTTAGTTTTCTCCTTTTTAAAGAACTTTTCGTAAATGGAAGTGAAAAGAACGCTTCCAATAATGGAAAAAACTGCTATGTATAAAGCTGTGATTCCAATTTCTTTAATTTGAGAAATCAAGACGTCATCGTTGCCAATTTCATAACCCATGAAAAAGAGTAACAAAACCGTTGACCATAGAACAGGTTTGATTTTTTTCAACCATTTTAGCCTTCCTTTTATTCCTAAAAAAAGGCCAATTGAAAAAGCTATAAGTATTCCCACCATCATAATGGATCCACCTCACACCCTGCCTTTATAATTTTTTAAAATTTCCCCATTTTTTTCAGCTTTTCAGATATTTTTCTTACGTCTTGTGAGTTTTCTTCTTTTGTGATTAAGATACCGTTTTCTCCTTCAACCACTATAATATTTGATAATCCAACTATTCCTACAAATTTATCGGATTTCACAAATACATTTGCCCCATTTATGACTTCAACGTTTTCGTCGTTATCTGAGTATCCTTGCAGTTCCCTTACAGATACCCAGTGCCCTACATCAGACCATGTAAAATCGGCTTTTACTACATAGACTTTATCAGATCGCTCTAATAGGGCGTAATCGATGCTTATTTTTTCGATAGTGGGCATGATTTTTCTTAAGCTCTCTGTGTCCCATGGAGAGATGTTTATGAGTTTGTTATAAATGTCAGAAGAATGTTTTTTCATTTGTTCTAAAAATGTGCTTTTTTTCCATACGAATATACCGCTGTTCCAATAGAAGTTGCCTTTTGATAGAAAAGTTTTTGCTGTTTCAGGATCTGGTTTTTCTTTGAATGAATTGACTTTGTATGTTGAGCTGTTTATTTGTTTTCCTGCTTCTATATATCCATAACCAGTTTCTGGCCTGGTTGGTGTTATTCCGAAGGTGAATAATCCGTCGAATTCTTGGGCGCCTTGTATTGCCTTTGGTAGAGTGTCCCAAAATTTTGATTTGTCAGGTATGTAATGGTCGGCAGGGAGTATTGTTACTATTTCATCATCTTGGGCTGCTAGAGTTCCTATCATGCAGGCTGGCGCGGTGTTTCTTGGAATTGGTTCTAAGATGATGTTTTCTTTGGGTATTTCTGGGATTTCTTTCATCGTTAGTTGTTGATATTTTTCTGATGTAATGATAAAGATGTCTTTGGGTTCCATTTTGTAGCTCATTCTTTCATAGGCTTCTCTTATGAGGGTTTTGTCTGAGAAAAGTTTTAGGAATTGTTTTGGTGTTTTTGAGTTTGATAGAGGCCAAAATCTTTCTCCTGAGCCTCCTGCAAGGATTATTGCCTTCATAACTAACCTCCCTTTGTGATAGCGCCCTTCCCCCGCTCCCCACCCTTTTTCGGAAAGGGACCTGCGGTCCCTTAGACCCAAATATTAAGAGGTAACCCCCTTAATATCCCCAAGTTCAAAATCAAAGTTTATTATGAAAAAGCTTTTTTGCACAAAGCTGTAAAAGGGCTTCGCCCTGTAACCCTTTTAAAAGTAGAGTGTTTTTTTATAAGCTGTGCTTAGTCTTTATTTGCGCCCCTTCGCCCCGCAGCCCACCCTTTTTCGGAAAGGGACCTGCGGTCCCTTAAACCCGGGGGGGGTGGAGGGCTTCGCCCTGTAACCCTTTTAAAAGTGGAGCGTTTTTTGTGAGCTGCGCTTAGTGGTTATTTGCGCCCCTTCGCCCCGCAGCCCGCCCATAAGGAAAAGGTTCTTTTTTAGCCCCTATCCCGGCTCCCCGCCCGTTTTAGCAAGGAGGAAAGGAATATGAACCATTCCGTTCATAAGGAAGGGGCCTTTATTTTATTAGGAATTTGAAATATAGACCACCTAGAGGTGGTAGTGTGAGTATTATGGATTGTTCTCTTCCATGCATGGGTATGTCTTGAGAGTATACTTCTTTTGGATTGTCTACTCCACTTCCGTAGTATTGTGTCCAGTCTGTGTTGAGTATTTCTTGGTATACGCCTTTTTTTGGTACGCCTATTCTATAGTTATCCCTTGGCACTGGTGTGAAATTGAAGACGCAGACGATAATTTCATCTTCATTTTCTGATTTTCTTATAAAAGATATTACACTGTTGTCCGCATCGTTGAAATCTATCCATTCGAAGCCTTCGTAACGGTGATCAATTTCAAATAATGCGGGATGATTTTTGTACAGTATATTCAAATCTTTTAAAAATAGTTGTGTTTTTTTATGAGGTTCGTATTGTAATAGGTGCCAGTCTAAACTGTTGGAGCAGTCCCATTCTTTTCTTTGGGCTATTTCACTTCCCATAAAGAGTAAATTTTTGCCAGGATGGGCATACATGTAGGAGTAAAAGAGCCTTAAGTTGGCGAATTTTTGCCAATCGTCTCCTGGCATTTTTTCCAAAAGAGACCTTTTGCCATGTACGACTTCGTCATGAGAAATGGATAAGATAAAGTTTTCGGAAAAAGCGTATACTAAAGAAAATGTGAGGTCGTTTTGGTGGTATCTTCTAAATATTGGGTCTTTGCTAAAGTATCTTAACGTGTCGTTCATCCAGCCCATGTTCCATTTGAATGCAAAACCTAAACCACCCTCATGAACTGGCGTAGTTACTCCTGGAAATGCCGTAGATTCTTCTGCAACGGTTATTATCCCAGGAAAGTATTGATAGGCGACGGTGTTGAGTTGTTTGATGAAATCAATGGCTTCAAGATTTTCTCTTCCGCCGTATTTGTTGGGAATCCATTCTCCATCTTGTCTGCTGTAGTCTAAGTATAGCATTGAAGCTACAGCGTCTACCCTTAAGCCATCGATGTGGTATTTATCTAACCAAAATAGTGCATTTGCCAATAGGAAGTTTTTAACTTCAGTTCTTCCGTAATTGAATATGTAAGTTCCCCAGTCTTTGTGCTCTCCCAATCTGCTGTCAAGGTGCTCGTAAAGGCTGTGCCGTCGAATCTTCCCAAAGCATGTGCGTCTTTTGGGAAGTGTCCAGGCACCCAATCAACGATGACGCCTATACCTTCTTGATGCATTTTATCTACAAAGTACATGAAGTCTTCGGGTTTCCCAAACCTGCTTGTTGGAGCATAGTAACCTGTTACCTGGTATCCCCAAGAGATGTCTAAGGGGTGTTCGCTTACAGGTAATAGTTCTATGTGGGTGAAATGGTTTTCTTTAAGGTATGATGAAAGTTTTTCCGCTAATTCTCTATAATTTAGAAATTGATTTTCTTCTTTTCTTGCCCAGGAGCCTAGATGGACTTCATAGATTGACATCGGTTCTTTTATCCAATTTTTATTTTTTCTTTCCTCCATCCATTTGGAGTCGTTCCACGTGTGTTTGTTTTGTATGTCGTATACAATGGCGGCTGTTTTGGGCCTTACTTCAAAGTAAGTTCCGTAAGGGTCTGTTTTTAGTAAGAGGTCTCCATTTTGAGTTTTGATTTCAAATTTGTATAAATCTCCTTCAACAACACCAGGAACGAAGATTTCCCATATTCCTGATTGACCTAAGACCCTCATTTGATGAATTCTTCCGTCCCAGTTGTTGAAGTTACCAACGACGCTGACTCTTTTAGCGTTTGGTGCCCACGTTGAGAATAAAACCCCTTCGATTCCGTTTATTTTCATTGGGTGCGCACCTAGTTTTTCGTATATTTTGTAATGGTTTCCTTCATTGAAGAGATATCTGTCGTATTCAGATATGACTGGTAAAAAAGAGTAGGGGTCTTTGTAAGTCCAGGTGTTGCCGTTGTAGTCTGTGCATTTTATTTCGTATTCAAATATTTGTGAACCTGGGATCTTTTTTTCAAAGAGTCCAGCTTCGTGGATTTTATCGAGTTTGATGGTGGTGTTTTTAGAAATTAAATATGCTTCTTTTGCAAATGGTTGTAGAACCCTTATGACTAAGTTTTCTTTGTCGAGTTCTCTTAAGCCTAGATAAATAAATGGGTCGTGACATTCGGCATTGACAAGCATATTTATTTCTTGTTCCGTTAGTATTGGCATGTGTTGCCACCTCCTTTTGTGTTAGTGCCCCTTCGCCCCGCTGCCCACCCATAAGGAAAAGGTTCTTTGATAGCTCCTTTCTCCAGCAGTCCACCCATAGGGAAGGTTTTTATTAATTTATCGTAAAGTAGGTGCCGTTTTCTTGGGAGAGTTTCCCATCTATTTCTAGTTGCATTATAGTGGATAATATTGTAGAGACGTCTTCTTTTAAGGTTTCACATATTGAGTCTAAGTTATTTTTCCCTTCGTTTATTAGTTTTAGTATTTTTTCTTTTAACTCCATTTCTTCAGGATTTTCATTGTAGTTTTCTACTTCTAGGTTGGTTATTCCAAATAACTCTTTGAGATGTTGTATAGATATTATGGGGGTGGCGCCAGAGTAGATTAGATAATTAGTACCGTATGAATTTAACCTTGTTATATCCCCTGGTACGGCTAATACTTCTCTTCCATAATCGAGTGCGTATCTTGCGGTTATTAGTGATCCACTTTTTTTAGCGGCTTCAACAACTATGGTTTTTTCTGATAGGGCTGCAATTATGCGGTTCCTGTACGGGAATGTGTACTTTGTTGCCCTGGTACCTGGGAAATATTCTGATATTATTAGCCCTTCTTCTTTTATTTTGTTGTAGAGTGATTCGTTAGATTTTGGATATATTATGTCTATCCCATTCCCGAGAACGGCGATCGTTTTTTTAGCGTTTCTTTGGGCTATCGAGTCGATTCCATATGCCATTCCGCTTACTACTGTGTAGCTGCTCAGGGCTTTGGCGATTTCAATGCATATAGATTTTCCGTAGTCTGTGACTTTTCTCGTTCCAACAATGGAAACGGTTTTGCTTTTTAAAAGCGATGGATCACCGAAATAGTAAAGAATTACTGGAGGGTCGTTGATGGTTTTTAATAGATCTGGATATTCTTCATCCCAATAAGTGATTATGCCTAAATCTTTTATCTTATCCAAGCTTTGGACTATTTTTCTTTTGTTTTCTTCGAATTCTTCTTTGAATAAAGTAGGGGATGTGTCTGTTTCTGTGTATTCTAAGAGTTCTTTGTTGGATTTTTTATATACTTCTTTGAGGGTTATGATGTCTAGTATGTTCAATGATTGTGAAAGCCTCCTTCCTCCCTGGTTCCCTCTAGAATCAATTTCTTGTTTTTGTGGAATGATTTTTATTGTTTTTTTGTAAGCCGCACTTAGTCTTTATTTGCGCCCCTTCGCCCCGCAGCCCACCCTTTTTAGGAAGGGACCTGCGGTCCCTTTAACCCAAACATTAAAAGATAAACCCCTTAAGGTCCCCGAACGCACCCATAAGGAAAAGAGTTCTTTATTTAGCGCCCTTCCCCCCGCTCCCCGCCCATTTAAGGAAGGACCTACGGTCCCTTTAACCCAAACATTGAAGGGAAAACCCCTTAAGGTCTCCGAACGCACCCATAAGGGAAAGGTCTTTGTTAGCGCCCTTCCCCCGCTCCCCACCCATTTAAGGAAGGGAGGGCTTTCCTTTAACTGCGCTCCGCGCCCCATTCTGAGAAGAAGATCGGAGGGTGAATGAGCAGATTTCTACCTCCGTTTTTTCTGAATGTCAACGAGATTAGTTGGGCATCTTTTTCTTTGTTCCCGTAGGCGATATATATGTGTTGAGGTTCTAAATTATTTTTTTCTAAGATTATTAATACGTCTGAAAGAACGTAAGGATGAATTATAAAACAGCCTAGTCCTTTGTTTTTTAAAAGGTATTTTGAAGCATAGATGAAATCTTCTAATACTTTTAGGTCTTCCGCTGATCTAGCGATTTTTCTATCGCTGATTTGACTTTTTAATCCATCAAAGTAGTGTGGAGGATTTGAAATTATATAGTCTATAGTTTCTGTTTCAAAATAGTTTTTGACGTTTTTTACTTCTGTATTGAGGAATTCTACGTTGTTTATTTCGTTTATTTCTTTGTTTTGTAAGGAGTATTCATATAGATCTTTTTGTATTTCTATGCCTATGATTTTGCTGTTTGGTAGCATTTTTCCAATTACCAGACTGACGTGCCCTATGCCACTTCCGAGTTCGACGATGGTCGAATTGCCTTTTGCTGGATGAGTGGCTAGTAATAGTACGCTTGCATGTGTTGGGAGATGATGTTTGTTGGGTGTTTTTAGTTTTAGTGATCTGTAAATTTGGTCTATTTGATGAATTTTGTTGGTTGTGTCCATGTGTTAGCGCCCTGTTATTTTCTTTGTAGAAATATTGAATATTCTTCTATATTTAGTCTTTCTATTTTTGAATCAATGCTGTTCATGAATGAGAATGTTTCAATGTTCATTAATTTTATAGTAGAAGTTTCCATTATCGTTCTGCTGTTTATAGATGAGTTGAAAAGGTCTATTGTCGAGCTTTTGAATAATGATTCTGCCACGTTATTTAACGATATTTCTTTTAAATAGGTATTATCGATGTAAACACCCGATGAGTTTGTTATTTTAACGTAGTCGGATATGGATGAGTCGTAAATGCAAATTCTTCTTATACTTTGTGTATCGATTGAGCTGTAATTATCAAGGGTTGAGTTTTTAAAAAATAATAATTTTCCTTTGCCGGTAAATTTTATGTTTTCAAAGTCTGTGTCGTAGGCGATTATGGTTCCACCGTTGAGCGCTATTTCTCCTTCTCCAAATATATGAGTTTTATCAAATCCTGGCATTAAAAACATTAACCCTTCAACAACCACAGTAGCACCGTTATATAATCTGACTTCGTTTCCAGATTCTACCAAGAATGTTCTCCCTTCTGGTATTAGTATATCAGAAGCTATAACAAAGGGCGTGTTAATTTGTGGTAAGAAGAGGTTTTTTTCTACTTTGTTTATCGTACCTGAGGCATATGGAACAAGAGCCTCTGAGAGAGTGATTACCGGATCTGAAGGTAACCCGTATGTTCCATTGTTGGTAACTTTTCTTACAAAAATAATATCATAATTTGGGTTTTCAATGAACGTGTTTTTTAATTCAAAAGCTTTTTGCCATCCCAATATTTCATCATATCTTTCAACAACGTAATTTTGATAGTTGGGATCATATCGCCAGGATATGTAATCCATGTCTTCAGAGATTAGTCTTGCCGTAATTTCAGGTGGGGTAGGGATTTGATCGTCAACATTAAAATTCACAAATTTTTCGGTTTTATTTTTGTTTGAGTCAAAAACAATCATGGTTGCATTGGTTGTTGGGTGTAGTAACAAGTCTGATGGGTATTTAACCTCGTTTCCGTCGTCTATGAGAACCAAAAAATTATCATCCCAGTCGTCAGAAATCTCCATATCAAGTTCTGAAAAAAGGTCAACCTTTATAATATCTGAATTTATAACTGGGGGTTTGTCAATATCCGTATCTATTTCGATCTTGTGATCGTAAGTGTTTTCGACATCATCTTTGAACCGTAGAACGTAATTTGTAATTCCGGAATCTTTGGTAATTTTTATTGAGAAACTGTCTTGTGACGAAGTTGAAGAGGCTAATTCTGTTTCGTTGTAGTATAAGGAGACTGTAGAAAAGTCTTCTTCATCTACTTTGTATTCTAAATTTAAATTACCTGCCGATAGTTCTTGGTTGAGATATGATGGTTTTGGTGGAGTGGAATCAAAAGTTATGTTTGTGGCATATTCGGTGATAATTCTGTTTTTGTCATCTAAAAATTTGATGTTGATTTTGTGAGGGCCGTCGCTGATGTCGTATAGCGCCCCTTCGCC
>NZ_AUPG01000016.1:0-30378 GCF_016772115.1 Petrotoga sp. 8T1HF07.NaAc.6.1 | reverse complement strand
ATAATCCACCAAAAGTTTCTAAAAAAACAATAATAATAAATAAATTTCTGAGATAACTATATTTCCTAATACAAGTAAAAATCCGTATTTAGCAAAATCTTTGAACAAGATAGTTTTATTCTTAAACTGGGTTAACATAGCGAGTCCAATTATATTAGCGGATGCACCGATGGAAGTTGCATTTCCACCTAAACATGCACCCATCGCAAGAGAATACCATACTGGACTCAAATCACTAAAAATAACAGGCTGAACAACTTGTAAATGTTGAACAACTGGAATCATAGTCGCTGTAAAAGGGATATTATCAATAAATCCGGAAATTACGCTAGCAACAGGTAAAATAAACATAGAGAAAGATTTTACCGAATCTCCAGCAACTTTTACCATGACATTGGATAAATTAGCTATCAATCCTGTTTCTTCCATCGCTCCTGTGATAAGAAATAAACCAAAAAAGAACAAAAGGCTTTCCCATTCAACTTCGTTTAAAGTATCCCTCACCTGATTTGGTGCTAGTATTAGTAAAGAGAAAAACCCTGCTATTATGGCAATAGTGGAACTTTCTACACCTAAAAAATGTTGAGTAGAAAAAGCGATTATTACACTTACAAAAAGAATTATAGAAAGGAAAAAACTTTTTTTATCTTCGATCAAGTGAGAAGTATCAAAACTTTTTATACTCTCTTTATCGAATTTGATTTGAAGATCTTTTTTAAAAATTAATATAAAAAGCATATCCATGAACAAGATATTCATTAATGCAATTGGGTACATAACTAAAGCAAATTCTGAAAAAGAAAAGCCTGCAGCCGAGGCTATCATAATATTGGGTGGATCACCAATGATGGTTGCCATACCTCCAATGTTCGATGCAAAAATTTCCCCTAAAACATAAGGGAAATAATTGATTTTTAAAGAATCCGTTATAGCAAAGGTAATAGGTATAAAAACAAGTATTGTAGTAACGTTATCAATGAAACCTGAAATTAATGCAACCAAAAAAGTTAAGGAAATAAACAACATGTATCCGTTATGCCCAAATATTTTCAAAGTCTTAATACCTACATAAGAAAAAAGGCCAGTTCTACGAATAACGCTTACAAATAACATCATCCCGAGCAGTAAAAGAAGGGTGTTGAAATCGATATAATTTCTTATGGCTTCAATTTCGTCTGGAAAAACTCCGAATATAATAAGCACCGAAGCTCCTAACATGGCAACAATGGTTCTGTTAATTTTGTGGGTGATGATAAAAAACAATACTACAGCGAATACTATAAGGGTTACTAGTTCACTTGGTGACATAAATTAAAGGTTCCTCCTGATGTTATTATTTTTACTGTCTTTAAGAACTTTATAAATAGCGCCCCTTCGCCCCGCAGCCCACCCTATAAGGAAAAGAATCTGGACCCATTCATCCCTCAGCCGACCCTATAGGGATAAGAAGTTAGAAAAAAATGAAATTTACATATATTCCAGAAATTACTATATTCCCTAATAATATTATCAAACCGTATTTAGAAAACTCCCAAAAAGAAATTGTTTTCCCTTTAAATTGGGTTAAAAGACCTAACGCTATAACGTTCGCTGAAGCGGCTATTGGAGTTAAGTTCCCTCCCAAGCAAGCCCCCAATGATAACGAATACCAAATGGGGTCAAGATTACTAAATATGGAAGATTCAGAAATAGATAATTTTTCAATGACAGGTATCATTGCAGCCACTAAAGGAACATTATTTAAGAAACCAGTAAAGAAAGAAGAAATTGTTAGAATAGAAAGACTAAATATAAGTAAAGAGTTGCCAGCAAAATCGACCAGTATATTAGAAAAAGCGCTAATGATACCCGTTTCTTCAAGTGCACCGGCAATTAAAAATAAAGCAAGGAAAAACAAAATATTTTCCCATTCAACTTTAGATAATGTATCTTTCAAATCCTTTGGTCTAAGAATAAATAACGAGAAAAAGCCAGCAGCTAAGGCAACGGTTGAACTTTCTAAATTTAGCTCATGTTGTAAAGCAAAAGCTACGATAACCGCTCCAAACAAAAGTATAGACAAAATGAATTCTTTTTTGTTTTCTACAATATGAGATACATCAAAGTTTTTAATCGCTTCTTTGTCTATTTTAACGGATAAATCTTCCTTGAAGAAATATATCAATAAGAGAATGGCGAATACTAAATTGATCAATGTAACCGGATACATAATAAGAGCGAACTCTGAGAAAGAATAACCTGCCGCAGAAGCAATCATAATATTAGGAGGATCACCAATTATTGTTGCCATACCTCCAATATTTGATGCGAAAATTTCTCCTAAAACAAAAGGTAGATAATTAATGTTTAAAGAATCCGTAATGGCGAAAGTCATTGGAATAAAAACTAAAACAGTTGTGACATTGTCGATAAACCCAGAAAATAAAGCAACCAAAAAAATTAGAGAAATGAATAAGGTGTAAGTGTTATTCCCAAACAATTTTAACATAGAAATGCCTAAAAAGGTAAATATACCTGTCTTTCTTAAAGTCTCCACAAACACCATCATTCCAAGCAGTAACAAGAGGGTGTTATAATCCACGTAATCTTTTATTGCACCAATTTGATTAGGGAATACACCTACTCCTAATAGAAAAATAGCCCCCAACATTGCAATAAGCGTTCTATCTATTTTCTGAAAAACCATTCCTACAACAACTATTATGAAGACTATCAAAGATGTTAAAGCATATATTGACATATAATTCCTCCGAAAGGAACCATTCTTTTTTACAAATGTTTTTAAAGGATTCAATATCCCAAACTAATTATAGTTTAAAAAAAAGACAAAGTCAAATAAATCAATATTTCCTTTTAATTCTTATTGCATCGGTTAATCATATTGATTAAAATTAAGCATCCTAATATTGTATAATTAAATTAAAGATACAGACATTTAAAGTGCGGAGCGGGTCTAAGGGACCACAGGTCCCTTTCCTTAGAAGGGTGGGGAGCGGGGCGAAGGGGCGCTAACACAAAGGTTGGTGAATATATGCTCTTTATTAGATTTATCATCTTAGTTGTTATCTACCATTTACTAATATATGCAATAGGTCGATTTTTTCTAAAAAGAAAAGGTATTTATTTAGGAAATTTTATTTTAGGAATCTTCAGTATTGCTATTTCAATCTTTCTTATCTATCTTTCACCAATAAACTTCCAACAGGCTGGATTTCAAATAGGAAATTTTAAAAAAGGACTGTTTATGCTTCTAATTTCTTTAATTTTAATAATAGGATCTTTATTTAGTATGAGAAAAATGAGTCTTTCTGATCTCATGAAGATTCCCTACGGAAGTTTTCAAAATAACAAAATTATGTTATTACATGTTTGGTTGGTGGTAGGACCATCTGAAGAGCTATTTTATAGAGGATTTATCCAAGGAAATATAAGAATGTTTTTACCCGGTTCAGTTTTTTCTATTGAATATGCAACGATCATAGCAACAATAGTTTTTGTTTTTGCCCATTTAAACAATCTCTTCTTTGGCAGAGAAAGTATAAAACAATTTATAGGTCTTTTACCAGGAAGGATCATAATGGGGTCGATTTTGGGATACACCTTTCAAATTTCAAATAGCTTGATTTATCCTATCATAATACATACCCTCTCAGATGGATTAACTCTAACTTATTTAATTATTTTAAAGAAGCGATCCCTAAATAATTATCACTTATAGATAACAAGTGATTAAATCTTTTATTATATTTAAATTTAGTATTAATATAAAGCTTTTATTGTCAATTAAAAACAATCATAACCTTTTTTAAAGCCTCTCTTGACACAAAAGATTTTTTTGATATATAATTTTAGTGAAAATAATAAACAGTGAAAAGGGAGGCGGTGACAAATGTTAGAAAGAAGAAGAGACGACAGAGATGACAGAGAAGACTTGTTATCTCCATTTGATTTCTTCAATAGAGAGTTTGAAGACTTCTTTAGATCATTGCCTTTTGGAACGACCTCTCGTGGTGAGATGGATGTATATGAAACTGACGATGATTACATCGTAGAATGTGAATTACCTGGTTTAAACAAAAAAGATATAAAAGTTCAATTAAACAACGATCTATTAACCATATCCGCAGAAAAGAAAGAATCCGAAGAAGTAAAAAGAGGAAACGTATATAGGAGAGAAAGATACTTTGGTAGGATTGAACGAACTATAAGACTTCCAGAATACATTGACAAAGATAAAATCAAAGCTGAATATGAAAATGGAGTTTTAAAACTAACTATACCAAAAGTTGAGACAGCTAAAGGTGAAGGAAAAGAGATCAAAATTGAATAAAACTGACAATAATTAAGAAGGCAGGCGCAAGCCTGCTTTTTTTAATTATTTCAATAATCTTAAATGCAACTTATTGTAAATAAATTTTCTTAATAATTCTTAATTATGGTATAATAAAAAATATAAGCAACAACATCCAACTGAAAGAGGAGGAGATACCCATGGAGCATATAGTGAAGTTTAACATTGGAGAAGAAGAAATTCAAATAACTGATTTAACCCCTTTTCCAATCTTGCTTTGTGAGTTCTTGTACGAAGGAGATTTTGAGTTAATGAAAGCAGATTTAAAAAACAACTCAAAATTTATTGAAGAAGCAAAGAAAATCGAAAAACTTGTTGAACACTTACCCGGTTTAACCTCCAACTTTGTGATTTATCCTTTCGTCCTTTCCGAATTTTTGGCTTATTTTTCTGAGTTCCAAATCAATTACTCCGACCTAGTACATATTTCCTTGAATGGACTATTCGACACGGTCTTATTGGAAGCCGATAAAAAGAACTTCGAGTTCGTGAAAGATGTCGTAGATTTTATACTCAAAATTGATCCAAGTTTCGCTCCAGCCTACGAATTAATGGGCTCAGTGCTAGTAGAAAAAGGCGAAATGGAAGAGGGAGAAGAGTATTTAGAAAAAGCAGTTAAATTAGACCCTTGGAATATAGCAGCTTTGTCTGAATTAGGTGAACTATACTTTAATTTAGGCGAATACGAAAAAGCTGCTGAAATCTGGAAAAAAGAAATAGAACTTTCACCCAACAATTACGTAACTTACTTCATGATTGCAGATGCTTACATGCAAAAAGGAGATTATGAAAAAGCCGCCCACATTCTAGAAAAATTCCTAAATAGATTCCCCAACAGCGTTTTGGGTAAGTATGAGTTATCCACTATTTATGAGAAATTATCAAGAACTACAGAAGCCAATGAACTCAAAGAGGAAATTCTCAATACAACACCTGAATATTCAACCGACATAGAAGTTTGGGCTAAAGTAATGTTTGAAAACGGTAAATATAAAGAAGTTCAAAACTTCTTAGAAAAATATATAGACCAAGATAAAGAAAATGAACACTTTAAATTGTTATTGGTTATCCCCTACTTAAAGGTTAAGAAATTCGAAGAAGCCAAAAGTATATACCAAGAAATAAAAGATAAGTACATGTGGTACATCTATGGACTTGAAGAAATTCTGAACAAAAATTTAACCAAAGAGGAAATGGAAGTAATAGAAAAGGTGTAAAAAACACTGAGAAAGAATAAAAAGGTCCTAATTATCGTTTTATCTTATATAGTTGTAAATATGTTTGTCATACTCACCTCTTTTAACTGGCAAAATCTGTTTTTTGCTAATAGCCTTTTATACATAGGGTTATATGATTATTTCACCTTTATCATTCCTGATCTAGGAATAGTAGTTATTTTGACAATTGCTTTACTAAACTTTGATTACTTTAATCTTATTTTTACCATCATCACCTTTTTAATTACCTTTTATTATTGGCGAAATGGGAAAATGGGTTTTGGAGACGTGAAGTTTCTATCAGCCCTTTCTCTTCTTATTGGTATTTATATATTACCCGTAATAATTATCAGCATAATCCTAATTATTTTGTCGAACACAAAAAAGAAAGTCACCAAGATTCCATTAGGATTTTATGTAATGTTGAGCACATTTATTTTATATATTTTTAGGGGTGCTTGTTATATTCTATGATATTTTTACAGCTTTTATAGAAATTCCAGGTATTTTTATCTCACTCTGCATAATATTTTTAATAATCTTTCTAATAAGAAGGAAAAAATTATCTTTTCCTCTTTTAACAGTTTGCATTGTAATCTATGTATTTTCTTCTGGATGGTTTGCAAAAATAATCGTTTTACCATTGGAAAATAGATATCCTTCTGTGGATGTTTCTCAGTTGGATGATACTCAAGAAAAAGGGGTAATAGTTGTACTTGGAGGCGGAATAATTCCCGAAACTCCAAGGGAAGGATCCGGAGAGTTATCTGATAGCGCTATGAAAAGGGTATATGAAGGTTTCTTACTTTACAAAAAATTACAGTTTCCTATTGTTGTAACTGGCGGGAAACTCCTAGGCACAGAGATACCAGAAGCTCAAATAATGGAAGAAGAATTGCTAAAAATGGGAGTCAAACCAACAGATATTTTAGTAGAACCACTTGCCAAAAACACAAAGCAAAATGCAGAATTTACCCTTAAACTATTGGAAGACGGCGAAGTACAAAAGATATATTTAGTCACCAGCGCAATACATTTAACAAGAGCTATGAATTATTTCGAAAGTCACACAAATATAAATATTGTCCCCGTTCCCACGGATTATAAAATTTCCCGAGAAGAATTAAAATGGTATGATTTCTTACCGGATATGAGATTCCTAGAAGCAACTTCGTCTGCATGGCATGAATATTTGGGATTAGTCAAATTTAAAATTAGTGGGTAAAAGTTAGACCAAGCCGGCCAAAGAAGGGGGCGGGCTGCAGGGCGAAGCCCTTGTGCTGTTCTGTGCAAAAAGCTTTTTGCTGATTTGTGCAAAACGTTTTTATAATGCTTTAGAAACAATTTCCATATTCTCATTTGCGAAGCAAATGATGTTACGCGAATTTGGGGTTTTTAAGGGGCTTGCCCTTTTGCAGTCTTGTGCAAAAAACTTTTATTAAACAAAATTAGGTTTTGGGGTTTTTAAGGGGCTTGCCCCTTAACGCCCGGGTCCAAGGGACCGCAGGTCCCTTCCTTAAATGGGCGGGCTGCATGGGGCAAATGGGGTTAGACTCTTTTATCCTTATAGGGCGGGCAGCGGGGCGAAGGGGAGCTTTATAACAAACTTTCAAAGGAGGATCACAAATGGCTGAAAACAACAAAACACCTTACGAGTTTACCAATTATATAGTAAACACATTAAAATTAACTCCTTCAAATACCGCGATATTGTGTGTTGATTGTCAAAACGGATTTACCGAAAGATGTCCTAATGAACTTCCAGTAGCTGGAACAAATGAAGAGTGGATAGATCAGGTAAACGAATTTTTGACTTTAATCAAAGAGAAGGATTTTAAGATTTTTGCCAGTATGGATGATCATCCTGAAAATCACATCTCTTTTGAAAAATGGCCCCCTCACTGTATAAAAGGTACTTATGGGAACCAACTACTTATAAATACTTACGATTTCATTATAAAAAAAGGCGAAGAAGTAGATGGGGATAGCTATTCAGCATTTTACAAAGACATTGAAAGAAGAATTGAATCAGAATTAGACAAACTTTTGAGAAAGCATAAGATAGAAAATTTAATAGTTTTAGGCTTAGCAGGAGACGTATGCGTCATAGCAACGATAGAAGATGCGTTAAAACGAGGATATAAGGTATTCCCAATAAGCCAATATATAAAAGCTGTTAACAAAAAGGATATTAAAGAAATCGTAGAAGAAAAATTTGGTAGAATAATCTAGATCTAAAAAAATACGGGGAACAACAACCCCGTATTTTTTGGTCGGAGCGACTGGATTTGAACCAGCGACCTTCAACACCCCATGCTGACGCGCTACCAGCTGCGCTACGCTCCGGTTTACTCCAGAAAAATTATATCATATTTTCGAATGAACGTCAAATTTTTAGGAAACATTCCCTTTTTTCAATCGATAAGGTATCAATAGGTAAAATATTCCAAGTATGCTAGTAATTATTCCGAAGACAAAGAACAAACTTTTTAATGAAAAAAATACTGCCATTATCCCCGCAAAAGCATAAGAAAAAGGTCTCAGCGAATTATCTATCGTTGATCGCAAGGCAAAAACCCTTCCCCTTGTGTTTTCAGGGGTAATCCTTTGAATCAAAAGATTTTCATTGATATTTCCTATTTCAGTCATAACACCCAACATCAACAAGGCAACCAACACGTATATATAACTGTTTACTATACCAAGAGAAGCCAGGAATACTCCCGCCAAAACGGAGGATAGCATTAGTGCTACGTACTTCATTTTTATCTCTTTAACAGATGATAGAACAAGGGCGGTTATAAAAGAGCCTGCGCCCAACATTGTTTGCATAATTCCATACTCACCAGGACCTACTTTCAGTATCTCACTAGCCAATACGGGTAGGAAAACGAATATAGTGGTTCCAAAAAAATCATCTAAAGTCTCTAAGGTTATTAACCCTTTAAGCTGAACATCGGTCCATATCACTTTGAAACCTTCTTTTATATCGGAAAAAATTAGCCCATTTTTTTCAGCTTCCCTTTTTTTCTGCCCTTTTCTTCTACTTTAATGAACATTTCAGAAACTGCCGAAAAAATAAAAGTCAACCCATCGATTAAAATTGCCCATTTTATTCCCACTAAAGACACAATCACACCACCAATAGCCATCCCAATAAGTTGAGAAAGTCTATCTGTCATTGAAATCATGGCGTTAGCTTGAGAAAGCTCATCATCGTTTACCATAATCGGAATTAACGACAACAAAGCAGGACCAAATAAAGTACCACAGATCTGTAATCCAAAAATGGTTATTATCAATACCCAAATTTGATAGAAATATGTTCCAAAGAAAATACCAAGTAAAATAAGGATTCCACCACTTATTAAATCTGTTATCACAAGAATATTTTTCTTTTTCCATCTATCTGCCCAAACACCTGCAAAAGGAGAAAAAATAATATTCGTAACAGCTATAGTACTTAAAACAGTACTAACTGCACCTACCCCGCCTATCTCAGCTGCAGCCGACCAAAGAATGGCTATAATAAAAATAGCAGATCCGACACTGGATACTAGCCTACCGAAGAACAGAAGTAGAAAATCACGGTTTTTTATTAAAAGTTGTAACCCACCGGTTGATTTTGACATTTTATCTCCCCCTTTAAGATTTTGAATATAATAATAAATATTCTACAAAGATTATAATATACAACTTCAAAAAAATCAAGTATTTTATTAAAGTTTTTAAAGTAATGCCGTAATTTAAATAAAAAAGTAACTCCCGCATGCTACTTCGGGAGTTACTTATTAAGAGTAGATATTATTCCAATTCTTCAAATCTTGTTTCAAGCTTTTTTAATACTCCTGGAAGGGTAGTATATTCCATCTCTTCAGGTGGAAGCCTGTGTGGTTCGAAGGGACCTTGCACCCTTAGGTAATCTGCTAATTCCAAAGCTTTTTTCCGAGAGAGGTCAAAAGCAGGATCATCAAACAAATCTATGGGACCGATAAAATTACCGTGACTTATCTGGAAGCCAGCTGCAATTACACGAGGTGGCCCATCAAATCGTGTACATTGAGCATCTTTGAAAGAAACGGGCATTAAAGGACCATTATGTGAACCACGCATCCAGCCGCTGACTAAATAAGGTACGCTAAAGGGTTCTAAGACCTCTCCCAAAGCCGGTAAGCCTGATTGCGCTCTTACTAATGCAACTGGATCGTCCTTTCCCACATATTTTTCAGCGATAAAAAACAGCTTTTCTGTGCTTACTACTGCAACGGGTTCATCTTTAGGTAGAGGGCTAGAATCTTTGGGGAAAACACTTTTTATAACATATTTGCTTTTTGCACCTATCAAAGATAATAAAAGATACAAATCTTCTGGACATTTGAGAAAAATTCTTTTTCTTTCTTTTATATTCCATACTTCAAATACAAATCCATCAATTAGCAAAGGGTCTATAATCAATCCTGCGGTATTGAATGGATCCGCAAAAATCTTGTAAATGGGAAAGTTAAAAGAACCTGGTTCTGTTTTATCCATCATAAATGCAACTAAAGTTTCAGACCCACGTTCTGTAAATTCCATTTCTGCTATGCCTGGCCCCATTCCTTTAATATTTCCGCTGAAAGCGTCTGATAGCAGATCTTGACCGGCACCGTGTAACTTTAACTCTTTAGCAATCTTCGTTGCTGCTTCAAACGTTTCCCAAGCAAGTTTATGAATTTCTTCAGAATCAATCCCCTTACGATGACTCATAAGTAGTTGTAAATCATCGCCTACGTGTAAAACTCTGTAATCTACCAACAATCCTTTTTCTTTTGCCTCCGCCAAACACTCAGAGGCCTTTTCTTTAAGTTTGGGATGTACAGTTGAATGACCTGGAATTCCTCCAACATCTGCTTTTATTAAACTTACAGAAACTTTTTCCATCTTGATATCACCTCCACCAGTAATTTATTAATGATATTTAGAAACTCTAAAACTTTATATGTAATTCTCCAATACTCTGCACCCCCAACTATATTTTCCCAACTTGCAAGTTAATTATATGTGAATAAAATTGTTTAGTCAAAGACGATTATTCCTGTTTATAGCCGATTATAACTTTTTAGAGACGATCTTGGGCAGTATGAAAAAAATTTCATAGAAATCAGTTTTGTAATAAAAGTCCAACAAATTTCAAAAACTTGAAAATCAATTTTGTAAAAACTAAAAAATATTATAAAATTAGACATAGAAAGAAATGTGAAATATTTTCTATTTTGTAAGAAAGGTGAATGCAAGATGGGTTCTTTTTTATGGGTTCTTGAATCAACGGAAAAATACAGATTTCCTTACAGGGTAACTATTAGAAAAGAAGAAAAAATAATATTATCACTATTTGTCCAGGACAAATGGCCAGGTGCTGGTAAACATATCTTTTGCATGAGAGACATGGAAGAACCATCGAGCAATTACCAAGAGATTGAAAGGGTTCCGATTATATCGTTAAATCGTTATGGGAAAAGGTTGTCGGTAGTTCTTGACAGAGCACAAAACAAAAGATGCGACTTTCTCTTTTTAAAAAAGAAGTATAAGAATAAAGAAGGAGAATACGAACAGATATTTTGGAGAACGGAACAAGGACTAAAAGAACATCGCCCTAAAGTTAAATTAACAGCAAAAGGGAATCATCATCTTCATATATTGATCGACATAAATGAAAGATATCCATGGAAATTTGCCAATTGTAACGTTGAAAGAGCGCAGCTCAAAGCCGGCGATTATGCCTTGCTAAGTGAAAGCGGCATAATAGCGGTTGCTGAAAGAAAAACCTTTACCAATTTTATTGGAGACATTGGGAATTTGCCTCTTCTACACATGAAGCTTGGTGAATTAGCTAAATACAAACATTCTTCTTTCGTTGTTGAAGCAAATTACTCCGATTTTTTGAATCCATGTAAGCTGAAGGTGTACACACCATCCTATTTGTCTAAAGTTTTAGCTGAGATTTTTGCTTATCATCCTGGGTTTCAAATAATATTTGCTGGAAACAGAAAATTGGCAAATGAATGGACTTTACGGTTCTTTCAAGCGGTCATGTCACATGAAAAGGATAACATCCCAACTATTGTTTCAGAAGTGGCATCTAAATATGAAACTAAAAAAGATTTTACAGGGGGTATGTACTACGATATAAGAAGAGAAATACTTGAAGCTACTGAGGATACTTTCACTATAAATGAACTTAGGAAAAAATTCCCATTAACTTCTGATACTAAGATCAGAAAAGTGTTGAGCGATCTCAGAGAAGAAGGTTATATAGAAAATTTTGGCAAAGGCAAAAAAAGTGTGTGGAAAAAAACTTAGATTAACTAAGAAAAAATAAAATGTTGGAGGTTTTATTACTTGAAAATTGAGTATGATTGTATTCCATGTATATATAGACAAGTTCTCGAGGCAAGTAGAATGGCAGTCGGTGAGAACAGAAAAATTATTAAAGATATTTTGAATGAATATGCTCGAATGATCCCAGATATCACCGATGATGACTCTGCTCCTCAAATAGTTACTAGAATTCAAAATTATATAAAACAAAAAACAGAAAAAGACGATATATATTTAGAATTCAAAGAAAAAAATATAAAAGCTGCTCAACAATACTATCCAACTATAGAAAAGTTAGTTAAAAGTTCAGAAGATCCATTATTATCAGCTTTGATAATGTCAGCAGTTGGAAACTCTATAGATGCGGGGGTTAGCTTAAACGTTGATATAGAGGATAACGTCAAAAGAGCAATTGAAAACGGGTTTTCACATAGTGATTACCCCTTTTTTAAAGAACAATTATCTAATGCCAACAGTATACTAATTATAGCTGATAATGCGGGTGAAGCTGTTTTTGATAAATTACTCATTCAAGAATTATTGAAGTATAAAGTGAATCTTACTTATGCGGTCAGAGACAAGCCTATTTTAAACGATGTCACCATGAAAGAAGCAAAGAATATAGGAATTGATAGATACTGTTCTTTAATTTCAAGTGGATGCGATACCCCTGGAATAGTATTAAAAAACTCAAGTAAAGAGTTCCTACAAATATTTTCAAATGCAGATATTATA
The DNA here is from genome assembly GCF_016772115.1 of Petrotoga sp. 8T1HF07.NaAc.6.1. Lineage (NCBI taxonomy): Bacteria > Thermotogati > Thermotogota > Thermotogae > Petrotogales > Petrotogaceae > Petrotoga > Petrotoga sp. 8T1HF07.NaAc.6.1. The sequence goes on along the minus strand of NZ_AUPG01000016.1, from coordinate 17,718 downwards.
ATCAGTAAAGGTCAAGGAAATTTAGAAGGATTATTGGATGAAAGTAGACCTATTTTCTATTTGTTAAAAATCAAATGTCATGTTATTGCAAAGAGGCTCAACGGTGGTCTAAAAACAGGTGATTTTGTATTCAAATATTACTAAAATATAAGGAGAGATACTATGAAGATAGCATTAGGCATAAAAGGAAACAGTGTAAACAAAGCACATTTTGGAATGTCTGAAAAATATAGAATATACGAATTAGAGGATGGCATGCTGAATTTTATTGAGGAAAGAATAAACGATAACTTTACTCAGCACAAACATTCAGAAGTTGAAGATATAATGAAAATCCTTTCGGATTGCAATGTTTGGGTAGCAAAGTCCATGGGGAAAAAGTCCAAAGAAGTAATCATGAATTTAGGATATACTCCCCTTATAATTAACTCTGACTCAATACAAGAAGCCGAAAAAGAGATTGTGAAAGCATTAAACCACAACTAAAAAAATTTAATACTCTTTGCTTTGATGGAGACATCTTCAACGTTTTTCAAATATACAAACCTAATTCATGAGGTATCTTAAAGTTTCTTATGACAATAAACCAAATTGACGAAGAGTCTCTACTGTCATTACCGTTAAAAAACATGTTTGAAATCGAGCAAAAAATATTTATTGAAATTATTAATAAAATTCTTGAATTAAAATCAAAAAATCCTGAAACTGATATTTCATTTTTAGAAACTAAAATTGACCAGATGGTTGATAAACTTTATGGTTTGACAAAGGAAGAGATAAAAAATTGTGGAAGGATCTTAATTATGTATATAAGATTTCTTATCAATGAAAACGGCTTGCCCTTTGAAGTGCCTGAATTGCGAACAATGCGCGCAGAGCTTGATGCCTTGGATGATGCTGGGCGGCTGGAATACCGCAATAATAATGCTTCCGAAATCGCGCAGCACGATGCTGCTAAATTTTTAATTGTCTCTGGTCCTGGCACCGGCAAGAGCCACTTATTTCTACAGAAAATTGATAATTGGTACCATAAAGAGCTGAATGCTAAAGTCGTTGTAACAAGTTTTGTGAGGAAACTAGTGGTAGATTTACAAAACGACATTGAAAGAGATGAAAAATTAAGCGATGAACAAAAAAAAGACCATTATGGTGTCCACCTTACATAAATTCGCCCGCAGTATTGTTGAAAAAAACCACGGAACAAAAGAATGGCCGTTTAAGCCACATTTTCGAATTATTGGACAATCTTGGAAAGAAATCGTTTGGAGCGATGTACTTGCTTTTTTCCAAGACAGAGATCAGACGGAATATAATTGGAAAAAGTTTGAAACACAATTACATGATGATAATTTTGAACAATCTAAAGATTGGACAGTACTTAAAGAAATCTATTTTAAACTTTGCCAGTTTTACAATGCGGCGGGTTTCGCAGATTTAATTTTGCGTGCCACGAAAGCCTTGAGTGAAAATTTTACTTTGAACGAAAATAATTACTTCATTATTGACGAGTATCAGGACTTCAACCTTTCAGAGGGAGCTTTTATTAATCAATTAACAAATAATTCTAAAGGTTTGCTTATTGTGGGAGATGATGAGCAAGTTCTCTATGAAAAATTGAAATCAGGTAAAGCAACGTTGATTCGTAATCTATACAAGAACACAGATTATGCCAAAGGAATGTTGCCATTCTGTAACAGGTGTAGTTTTCATATAACCAAAACAGCAGACCATTTCATTCAGCAAAACAAAGAAGAAAATTGTATAGAAAAAATATATTTGCCGCTTACAAATAACAGTAATGATCCAAAGGTGCAAATTATAGCCTGTGCTTCTTCATCTACAGCTGTAGATTACATTGAAAAATTTGTTACCGACTATAAGGCCGAAATTGATGAGCGGAAAAGACAATTAGAGAACGGAGAGGCAAAAGATGCTTTCTTGTTAGTTCTAACGCCAGCGGGGAAAATCAAATTTTACGGTAACGCAAAAGAGACTGTAAAAAGAATCGTTGCGGAATATCAGTCAGAGGCAAGATCATTCTCGACGGATTATTATAAAATACTAAGTTATTATTCACTTGCAAACAACCCTCAAAATAATTTTACATTTCGCAAGGTGCTTCGCCATGAGAATATTTCAAAAACACGTGTACATGAGTTTCTTGAGTATGCTATGCAGAGCGGGCAAAATTTAAGGAATTTGGACGAACAAGAAATTATAAATGCCATGGAAAAGGCTAACAACATCAAGGCCATTTTAGACGCCGAAAGCTCTATTATCGAGAAATTGGAAGGGATAGCTAATATTATCACAATTACGGGCAGAGCAAAACTTCAAGACGAAATGGAACGAGAAGCTATAAATCAGAAGGAAGTGGTCGGCTTGGAACACGAAGAGGAAGAAGAAGCAGAGTTGGAAGAAATTGAAGTAAAGCGAATGGGAGCTGTGGAACTAATGACAATTGTTTCAAGCAAAGGACTTTCAGCAGATCACGTCATTATTATTGGTTTTGATGATGTGAATATGAAATGGGTAACAAAAAATGCTTTTTATGTTGCAATGACGAGGGCAAGAAAAAGCTTGCATATCATTACCGCTTTGAAATCGGGTGGCGCTCATCAGGCTCATGCTTTCCTCGAACAACTACCAGACAATCATGTAGAATATTTCAGTTACAGAAAAAGGGACCATTTAAAAAAATCCTTACAGGGAAAGCAGAGATTTAAGAACTATCTCAACAATCTAAATTCTTCTTTTGCACTTTCGAAAAGAAATAACAAATCTCATTCTCACAAAGGGAGATAAATGTTATGAATACTATAATAAAACTAAGCCAAAGAATAGAAACATAAGATAGAACTCGCAAGATAATAAATACCTAATGCATTTGACTAGTTAGTTTATAATTTTTATGGTTTGACAAAAGATGAGATAAAAATAAGGAAAAATGGGAGGGGGGAAAATATGAATATATCTAAAGTTATCTTAGAAAATTTTAGAGCCTATTATGATAAGGTTGAAATTCTTTTAAATGATTTTAATGTTTTTATTGGGAAAAATGATGTAGGAAAGTCTAGCATTTTAGAAGCAATCGATATTTTTTTAAATGATGGCAAAGGAGTAGTAAAAGTATCACCGGATGATCTAAATATTCTAGCGAGAAGAGATTCAGTTGATTCCTTTAAAATTGGTATAGTATTTAATAATTTTCCAGAACAGATAATTATTGACGAGACCATCGCTACAAATCTTAAAGATGAATATTTACTAAATGATAATTATGAATTAGAAGTATGGAAAACTTTTATGAATGGAAAATTAAAAGGGACAGTTATTAAATGTAATCATCCTACAAATAATGAATTCTTGAAAAGTTTAATGAATAAAAAGCATAATGACCTGAAAGATTTTGTAGAAACACATAATATAAAAGTTGATGATAAAAGGAGCTCAGCTGATCTCAGAAAAGCGATAAGAGAGTATTATCGAAAACAAGACGGAAAATTAAAATTTGAAATACTTGAAATCTCTATTGACCAAGAAGGGTTAAAAAATATATGGAATAAGCTAAAAAATTATTTGCCAGTTTTCGGATTATTTCACTCTGATAGAAAAAATGTTGATCAAGATGATGAGATTCAAGATCCATTAAAACTAAAAATTGAGGAAATCTTTAAAAGTGAAGAGGTACTAAAAATACTTAGCAATATAGAAAAACAAATAAAAGAAGAAATAGAGAATATAGCAGAAAAAACGATTAATAAATTCAAAGAACTTTCTACCGAATCAGCTTCTATTAAACCAAAAATACCAGACGTAAATTCACTTAAATGGAAAGATGTATATAAGGGATTAGGTTTTTATACTGATAATGATATTCCTTTAAACAAAAGAGGAAGTGGTTTTAGAAGGCTTGTTTTATTAAGCTCTTTCCTTGCTGAAGTTGAAAAGAACGAAACAGAAAACAATAAGATTCATATTATCTATGCAATAGAAGAGCCAGAAACTGCTTTGCACCCCGATTTGCAAATAAAATTAATCAACACTCTTAAAGAACTATCAAAAAAAGAAAGATATCAAATTTTATTAACTACGCATAGCCCAGCTTTGATACGTCTTTGTGAAACAGATGATATAAGATTTGTGAAACAAGAAGATGGACAAGCAAAAGTGCAAAATTTCGACGAAAAAATCTCAGATGAGATAATTAAGACTATGGGTTTATTGCCTAATATAAGTAAAATTGTTATTTGTGTTGAAGGAACTAATGATGAAAAATTTTTATTAAATATAAACCAAAATATCGACGAATTAAAAAAGATAATTGATCTAAAAGCAAAAATAAAATCTGATTCTATTGCAATAATTCCAATGAATGGTTCTAATCTTAGAGACTGGATAAATCATTATGCATTAAAAAACACAAACGCTCTTGAGTTCCATCTATACGATAAAGATGAAGATGAAAAATATAAAAGTGAAATAGAAAAGGTGAATAAAAGAAATGACGGTTCCTATGGAGTATTAACAAGTTTTAGAGAAATAGAAAATTACGTTGATAAGGAAATTTTAGAAAATGAATTTCAGATAAAGATTGAGTTAAAACAAAATGAAAATTGGGGTGAACTAGATATCCCAAGTATTGTGAAATCCAAACTAAGAAATCAGAGAGACGAAAAGTCAATCAAAAAAGAAATATGTGGATCATGTTCAAAGCTTATGTCTAAAGATAAATTTGAGCAATTAGGTGTTTGGGAAGAAGTAAAAGGATGGTTTGAAAAAATAAAGGACATGGAAAAAAAGATACTCGAAAGATATGAACTTGATAAGGAATAATTATGAAAATTAAGTAACCAAAACTCAGATCTAGTACTATTACCTGAGAACAAGAGATAGACTGACCAGTGCATGAGTTGTGTGAACTTACGGATGAAAAAAGAAAAACAAGTGAGGGAGTATAATCACGTCAACAATAATAAAATCTTTAAAGATTAAAAATTTCCGAGGAATTCAATCAATAGAACTGAATTTCACGGACCTAAACATGATTATAGGGAATAATGGCACTAATAAGACAAACATATTAGAAGCATTAAACTTCGCATTATCCCCTACCTATTTAGCTAATCGTATCAAACCAACGGATTTTTATTAATGTTCTAAAAATGATAAATTGATTTTATCAAGACTCAACCTTTATACTTCTTCATTAACAGGTTTAGGATTGAACGTTTCTTCTGGTGCAATTTTTAAAAAGAGGATAATTACAATAACTGATACTATGCTTGCAAACAGTGCAATTTGATATCCCCTCATTAAATCTAAAAGAATACCATATATTTGTGCACCAACAGGTACAGCTCCTTGAGCAATCAACCCCACAACCGTAAAAACACGAGATCTTACTTTGGTTGGTGTCATTTTTTGCATGTTGGTATCAATAGGTATATTTATAAAAGCATTGCTCACGCCTATTAGCATAAGGTTTATGTACAAAATTATTAATAAAGTCCATGATGCACCTCCGAATTTGGTAACGATATTAGGAAAAAATAAACCTGAAATGATGAATAACATAATTGCCTCTACTGTTAAACCGAGTGTCACCGATTTTTTCGGATTATTTTTAGAAAAAATAGTACCAATTAAAATACTGCCAATTAGTATCCCCACGGTAAAAGAAGATTGAGTGATTCCATACTGTTCGCTCGTAAATCCAATTTCTTGCCTTAATACATAAGGAAGCACAATCGTAAGAATCGGTGCCAATAAAAAATTGACAATCATTACAAACAAAAGTAATTCTTTCAAACCTTTTCTTCCCTTTATAAAAATTACTCCCTCTTTGATGTCTGAAAACATAGATTTAAAGGATATTTTCTGCTTACCTTCAAAATGTGGTACGTAAGTAATAAACATTTCGCTTATAGCAGAAATAACGAAAGAAATTCCATTTATAAGAAATACAACTTTGATTCCCCCAAATCCATATATGATTCCTCCAAGGATTGGTCCTATAATTCTAGAAACACTATTTATTGAAGAATTTACCGAATTAGCTTTGGTGAGGAAATCAATAGGAACTAAGTCGGGAAACATTGCCTCGGTTGAGCCGCCGAAAATACTGTCTAATATAGAAATAAATACTTGGGCAGTGAAGATAAAGGCGATGTTCATCCAACCTTGATAGGCTGAATATGCCATAAAAAGTATAATTATCCCTCGTAAATAGTCCATATTCACCATAATTTTCTTTCGATTCATTCGATCTCCCAAAACCCCTGCTATCGGTGAAAAAATCAAGCCTGGCAGCATACTTAAAAGAGAAAATGTACCCATAAGGGTTCCAGAGCCTGTAAGATCAAGAATATAAAGCGGTAAAGCAATCATTTGTACGCCAGTTCCTATTAAAGATACGAGCCTACCTGTGGCGTATAGCCAAAAGTTTCTTTTTTGCTCTTTTGTCATAGAATTTCCCCCTCGTATAATATGTATAGATGTGAAACGTAAAAATATCCCTACTCCTAACAATATCCATAAAAGTATGCCGTTAGACTGTTCTGTCACAGGAAACAATGAGGTTAAATAATTACCACCAGAATTCTATTATAAAAAACAAGTTATTGATCATACTAATTCTTTTTCTTTAATTTTAAAAAATCTACTCTTCGCTTTTTCTGGTATAACTAAATTTCCACGCTAAATTGTAGCACTCACCTTGTACACCAAATTTCCCTCAAGTATATGCATATTTTCTGGGATCTGTTTTTCTTATTCAACCATCAATCTTTTACCAAAGATATCTACGAAGTAGATGATTCCTAACATAGCCATTAATCCCAGAAATATCAAAATAAGATTTTGCCATTTTTCTAAAATAATTAACTTTTCCCACAGATTTCCATTTATTCCCACAAAAAATATGAATAAAAATAGAAGGATTCTAATTATGAAAGGGTTATCAAACACGAGAAGCCCTACTCCAACTAACCCACTAAGTACCGCCGACCAAATCGGAAAGGCTATCAATACCGTCAAAAGTATTTCAAAACTAGGAATTACTCCCATAAAAAAAATGTTTGTTATATATTGCACAATAACTCCCCATAACATAAATACCTGGGTGAACAATAATACTGCCAACATTTTCCCCAAGAATATTTCTTTTATATTTAAAGGTGATGCCAAAAGGTATGAGATGTTTTTATTCTCCTTCTCTTTTTGAAAGCTTATCCAACCAAATGAATAAGGCACGAAAAAAGTAACCATAAAAGAGGAGATAAGAATAGGGTTTAAATTATTTGAATTTTCCAAATTAAACGCTATTATAAAGATTGTAATAACCGTCAAAAAAAGCAATAATTGAAATCGTTTCCTTATGAACATTCGTAACTCTTTTTTAATTAGGGCTCTCATCATTCTTCGTCCTCCTTCACGATGTAAGTATATATATCCTCAAGCGTTACTTTTTCTTCTTCCACCCTTTCGACATCTATTCCTTTATTCACGAGATATCGAACTACTGATGATGGACTTATTTTATCTCCAGAGACAATCAACTCTTTTTCCCCGATTACATTTACTTCAGAATCCTTTGAAATTTCATTTACTATATCCCTGGGAATTTTACTACTTACCTTTATTGTTACACCCATTCTAACTCCCAAAGCCTTTTTCAATTCTTCCATATTTCCAGATACAACTATTTGCCCTCTTCTCAAAAGTATTATCCTTGAACATATTCTTTCTATATCGAAAAGGTCATGAGAGGTTATTAAAAGGGTTTTTTCTTTATCATGTAAGCTTTTTAAAAATTCTACCATGTTTTTCCTGGCTACAGGATCAAGATTGGACGTTGGTTCATCCATTAAAACAATTGAAGGATCATGCAAAAAAGCTCTTGATATGGCTAACTTTTGCTTCATACCTGCGGAAAGTTCCTTTACCATACTTCCCCTATTTTCGTAAAGTCCCCATTGATTTAGTAATGCTTCACCATATATTTGAGAAACCCCATATAATTCACTCCAGAACTTTATATTTTCATCAACCGTTAAATCATCATAAAGACCAGGCCCTTCCAAAATAAAACCTATCTTTCTTCTTTCGCGCTTGGTCATCTTATCAGTATCTACCCCTAAAATTTTTGAAACCCCTTCAGTTGGTTTCAAAAGTCCTAATATTATATTTAGCAGGGTAGTTTTTCCTGCGCCGTTTGGCCCTATCAATCCTACAATTTCTCCGGCCTTTATTGAAATATTTATATCTTTCAAAGCTTCTACCCCGTTTTTATAAACCTTTCGAATATCTTTTAATATTATCGTATCCATAAATCTATCTTCCTCCTAAAAGATGAGATAGCATGATAAGAAATAAAATTACTAATGTTGGTGTTACAAAATTTTTAAGGAATAATTTTAGAAAACCTTTGCCTTCTCCAATGCGGAACTCGTATGTTGTTCGTAAAGCGTAGCCTATGGTGAGAATCACAAAAACAGCCACTAAATTAGACATGTTAATATTCCCCCTTAGATTATTCTTTAAATTAAAACTAAAATTTCAAATAATCCAATCCCTCATTTTAATAATACACTTTTCCAAATGATTTTCAAGTATTTTTTTAAATGGTTTCAAATACGCATTGATAAAGTATTACAGAGAAAACCTTCTGTTGTTTCTTTTTATGTTTTTGAAGAGGAAGAGAGAGAGAAGAGTTCATCAAAATTATCAGCAATTTTTAATTTAAAAACGCCCATGTTGGGCGTCTTTTCAGAAATTAGTTTTTCTTGAAAATAATTGCTAATCAGACTTTCATACAACCAACTGACTTTCTATTATTTCTTTGTAAATGGGAGAATTTTTTAGTAACTCTTCGTGCATTCCTTCTCCTCTTATCTCTCCATCTTTTAATAATATCACCTTGTCTGCTTTTCTTATCGTCGATAATCTGTGGGATATTATTATCAGAGTCATCTCGTACTCTTTCAATTCATCAAATATTTCTTCTTCTGTCTGTGAATCTACCCCTGACGTTGCTTCATCCAGTATCAATACTTTTGGTCCCCTTATCAATGCTCTTGCTATCGCTACTCTCTGCCTTTGCCCATCTGATAGCTTACTTCCCCTTTCTCCCACTACAGTATCGTATCCTTCATCTAAAAGCCCTATGAATTTATCTACCTTCGCTTTCTTTACCGCCTTCATGAATTCTTCTTCGGTGAATTCATCATCCAGCATTATGTTTTCTTTGACCGTCATGTTGAATAAGGGTTCGTTACCTCTGACTAACTTTATCTTTTCTCTGATTTCTTGTAATTTGTAATCTTTTATGTTTTTATTTCCTAATAGTATTTTACCGTTTGTGGGATCATATAATCTCACAAGAAGACTCACCATAGTACTTTTGCCGGATCCACTCGTTCCTACCAACGCTACCTTTTCGTTTTTGCCAATGGAGAGATTTATGTTTTTCAAAACTATCTCGTCTCTGTATTTGAATGAGACGTTTTTGTATTCGATGTTGTAATCCTCGGGGAAAAGATATATACCATCACCTTCCTCTTCAGGCATATCGAGGATTTCAAAGAATCTTTCAGCTAGAGGTTCAACCCGTTGTAGTTGAACCAAATTTTCATTTATGATTCCTATGGGTTCGTATATCCATGGCACAAAAGAATAAAAAGCTATTAAAGTTCCCAAAGATATATTCCCTCTTATCACAAGTACTCCTCCAAATCCTAATATAATCACAGGAATTACATAACTGATAAAAAAGGCTATATTTAAAATGGTTATTTGAAATATCCCTGCTTTAGTCGCTTGTATAGCCCAATTTTCCGCATCCTTGGAAAATGAATTTGAAAAGTATTTTGTTTTCCCAAATACTTTAATAATTAATTGACCATCTAACTTTTCTTTTATAGAAGAAGTTAATTTTCCAAAAGATTTTCTTTCTATTTTTGAATAATTCTGCAATTTTGTTTGTGAACTTCTTATAATAAGCCAATAGAAAGGTAAAGAAGCAAGTACTATCAAAAATAATTGCCAATTCAGATAAGTCAATATAGCAGAAGTAACTATTAAATTCAAAAAGTTAAACACATGGTTGGTAATACAAGGGCCATTGCATAAGAAGTTTCATCAATATCAGACAATAACCTACTCATTATATCCCCAGAATCCATCTTAGAATAATCAACAAATTTTGAGTTTTGAATTTTATTATAAAGGTTCATCTGCTCGTTTTTGATAGTAATAAAATTAACTTTTCGATGATAAGTATTGAAAAAATAATTGAAAACTCTTTCTAAAGCTACTATACCGATTAAAAAGACAAGGAAAAAAGGCAGTATATTAATTCTTTGAAAAGATATTATATCGTCGATTAAAAACTGAATGAAAAAAGGTCTCAAAGCTGCTAACGCTAAAGCAGCAACACCCAAAAGAAACACGAAAACCATATACTTTTTATAATTTTTTATACCATATCTTATCAATCTTCTTGTGTACAAACTCATACCTTAACTTCCCCCTATAAATAAGTTTTTTTCTTTAGAAATTCTAAAACTCGTTTTAGCGCCCTTCCCCCGCTCCCCACCCGATAGGAAAAGGATTTTTATTAGCACCCTTTTACCCCGCTCCCCACCCATAAGGAAGATCGGGTAGAGTAGATAATTAATTTATCTACCGTCCTCCCACAGCACCCATCTTAGGAAGGAAAAATAGGGTCCTAAACTATCCATCTATATTCTTTACTTTCATAATTTCCTTATGTTTTCGAGATAAACCTGCCATAATTCTTCAGATAGTAAATCATAAGCCGTGTGATAAGATTCTACCTTTTTAATTTTTTTCAGTGGTTTTCTCAACATTTTTATAACCCCCTTTAATTATTTTAAACATAATTCAAATTTTTCATAAAGATTATAACAGATAAAATAAAGATTGTCAAGTAAATAAATAAAAAATTCAATAATTTTTATATTTTTACTAAAAATTTTTGATTTAACGAATTGTATTGAGATTTAAAATTGGTGTATAAAGTTGTTTAACGAAAAAAGCTAAAATAAATTAGGAATAAGATTCAGGAGGAGTAAATAGATGTTAGAAAACCAAATTGGTTTAGCTCCGATGGCAGATTATACAGATTACCCTTTTAGAGAGATTTGCAGAAGGTTTGGGGCCGAGTTTACTTTTACTGAAATGATTTCAGTAGATTCCATAATAAGAGAAAATGAAAAAGTTGAAAAAATGCTTCCCCAAAAGGGTGAAGATAATATAGGCGTACAACTTTTTGGCAACGACCCAACAAAATTCGTCGAGGCAGCTAAAGTTGTCCAAGGCTTAGCAAGTTGGATAGATATAAACGCTGCATGCCCAGTTAATAAAGTAGTGAAAAAAGGTTCAGGGGCAGCTTTATTGAAAAATCCAAAATTATTAGGGGACATAGTTTTTAATTTAAAAAAGAGTATAGATTTGCCTGTTGGAGTAAAGGTAAGATTAGGATACGATCAAATAAATATAGAAGAAGTAGCTCAAACATTGGAAAATGCAGGTTCTGATTATATTATTGTTCATGGTAGAACCAGGTCACAAATGTATAGTGGGATCGCAAATAGAGAAATATTAAAAAAGTTAAAAGCGAAGATCAATATCCCTTTAGGGGCTAGCGGAGATGTGTTTAGTAAAAAAGATATAGATGATTATTTGTTGAATTATGGTGCAGATTTTGTTTTAGTTGCACGGGGTGCTATCGGTAATCCTTGGATATTTACAAAGAATAATTATAATCCGACTATAGATGAGAGAATAGATACTTGTTTAGAGCATTTGAAACTTACAATTGAATTCTATGGTTCAGAGGTTTACGCAGTAAAAAAATTCAGAAAAGTATTGATGAAATACTTTTCTGGTATTGAAGGCGCAAAGGAAATAAGAAGAAATTTACATCTACTTTTATCTTATAACGATGTCGCCGAACTGATTAATAAAACATTAAAGCATTAATGATTAGGCTATTTCATCAAGTAGTATCCCTTGAACATCGTTTAGGGCTTTGGCAAGTTTGACAGAGACTTCAGGTGGTATCTGCCTTATAATTTCCTTGCTATCTTTATCTATAATTTTTACAACAATAATATCCAAATCCCTTTCTATTTCAAACTTCGCCTCTCCTTTGAAAATTTTGGATAACTTTTTTAATCTATCTTCAATTATCTTGGTGACTTTGTCGAGTTCGTCTGGCATAACCTCTTCTTTTTGGATCGGCTGGTTTGAATTTTCAGGATTTCTCAGATTGGCGTTCGCCATTTGAATTTGCTGCCTATTAGATATAGGATTGTTAATGGAAAGATCTTCTTTTCCCCCAATATTTGATATTCCCATAATATCACCCAACCTTCAAAGTTTTAGTCACTTTTTTATCGTCTAACATTTAATAAACTTTAATATTAAAAAAATCAAATTATGAACATAGCATCACCAAACGAAAAGAACCTATATTTCTTTTCTTTAGCAATTTCATATGAGTTCATAATAAAATCTTGACCAGCAAATGCTGAAACTAGAAAAAGAAGTGAAGATCTGGGAAGATGAAAATTGGTGATCAAAGCATCTATTATTTTAAATTCAAATGGTGGGTAAATATATAGATCTGTTTTACCTGCGAGTTTGTCAGGATTTCTGGCAATCGATTCGAGCGTTCTAACAACCGTTGTACCTGTGGCTATAACCCTTTTACCTTCAGCTTTAGCTCTAACTATATCGCGAAGTACACTCTTTGATACGGTATAATACTCTTCATGTATTTGGTGGTTCCTTATATCTACCTCGCTAACTGGTCTAAAGGTTCCTAAACCCACATGAAGAGTGACTTCAGCAAATCTAACACCGTAATCGGTGAGTTCCTCTATCAGTTCTTTGGTGAAATGCAAACCAGCGGTTGGCGCAGCCACGGCACCATCTTCTTTTGCGTAAGTAGTTTGATATTTTTCTGGATCATCGATCTGTTTTTTAATATAAGGCGGTAAAGGGACTTCGCCAATTTTTTCTAATTTTGAAAAAAAGTTGGGATCGTCAAATTCTAAAATTCTTGACCCGTCTTCTAAATGTTCTTCTACGGTGCAGGTTAAATTGTCTTCAAAGATAAGTTTGTTGCCTTTTTTTATCTTTCCTCCTGGTTTTACCAAAGCTTTCCATGTTTTATCGTTTCCATCTTTTTCTAAAAGTAAGACTTCAACTTTTGCACCTGTTTCCTTTTTACCGTATAACCTTGCAGGGATAACCCTGGTATTATTTAAAACAAGCAAATCGCCGGGGCGTAAATAATTTTTTATATCCCTAAAAACTTTGTGTTCGATACTTTTTACTCTTCTATTTAGCACCATCAGCTTACAGCTATCTCTTGGTTCAACAGGTTCTTGGGCTATAAGTTCTTCAGGTAACTCGTAGTCATATTGCTCTAAGTCAAAGCTCTGTTCACTCATCTACAAACCTCCGAAGTTCCAGTAATTTGTCTTTATCAAACCGATATTCATTAAATTTATCCTGTGAAATCATGTAATAACCAAGTTTATTACTAAAATGAACGATCAATTCATCTGCAGGTGATTCAAAGTAAATCCTCTTTTTTTCTGACATTTTCTTTAAAATATCCTTGTCATCCTCGCTTTTTAAAACGTACTCAATGTTTTTATCGAATACTATGATTGCAGGGAAAAACGTCATATTTTCTATGTAGAGATTATCCAATAAATCAACCAATCTAACTATGCTTTCTTGATCGTTGTACCTTACAACGTTGCTACCATCGATAATAACGCCTTTAACCGATCCTTGGCTCATAAGCTATAATGGTAGTAAGATATATTTTTCAGTTGAAGTTCCACCATCTGTTTTTCGTAAGGACCTAAACTCTTAAATATTTCTTTTATTTTTTTGTACAACGAGATCTTTGTATCAAGAGGGTCAATGCTAAGAATCTCGTCTATGAGGTCTTTTACAAAGGGAGTTTTCACATCTAAAGGTATGTATGTTATTAGTGCGTATAAGTCTATAAAATCCTTAAAATCCAATCTTTTTAATATAACTTGAGGATTGTAGAACTCCACTCCGTACTTTTTTAATTTTTCATTATACCCACCTGGTGGAAACTTGTCAGGAAAAAGTAAAAATTTTAGGTTCTCGATCGTTTCTTCTTTTAACTTGTAATAACTTTTTAAATCAGCGAATCTATTCTCTTTTGGCTTTTTTAAAATATGCATTATCAGAAATTGAAAATCGTTTATATGTTTTTTCGGTATTTTTAGCTCGGCGTCTTTTCCTAAAACTCTGTAAACCAAAAACATTTTTCTTTCGTTTAGTTCTCGAGGTTTTCTGAGAATACTATTAGCCTTTTCAACTATTTTTCTTGCTTTTTGGCTATGTTCTTTGTAATCTTTTTCTGAGATAACGTTAAAAATCCTTTGAATTGACACAAAACTACTTCTCCTTTTCTATATTAGCCTCCATCTCTTCGTACTTTTCACCAAAGCTTTCGATTTTTACATCCCTATACTTAATATCTTCATTGTACGAAATATGAATCTCCAACCTTTCTTCGGGGGTTAAATAATCCAAAAAGTCTGCCCATTCAATTATATATACCCCTTTAGGATCCAAAAAAACATCCAAATACTCTATCTCTTGTGGATCGCTTAGCCTATACAAATCAATGTGATATATAGTTGGATTTGTATCATATACCTTTACTAGAGAAAAAGTAGGGCTTGTTACGTTTATTGGGGTTTCGCTCAAGCTGTTAACTATATACGATGTCAACGTGGTTTTCCCCGTTCCTAAATTACCAAAAAGTAATAATTTTGCACCAGGGAAAAGATATTTAGAAACAGTTTCTCCTAATTTTTGGATTTGTTTTAGGTTGAGTCTGTTGTAAGATATTATAGGTTGTTCACTCCCCAATTACATTTTTCTTTTAGAAAGCAATCAGAACATTTAGGCGTTTTTTTACAGTAAACCTTTGAGTGCTTAACTATTAACGCATGGTATTCGTTGTAAAGTTGAACATCTTTTGTCAGGTTTTTCTCAAAGAAATCTTGAAACTCATCGTATTCTCTAGACAATATTAAACCCAATCGTGAAAACATTCTCTTCGTATAAGCGTCAATCACAAAAACGGGCATTTCAAAGGCGTATAAAAGTATTGAATCAGCTGTTTCTTTTCCTATTCCTTTTATACTTAACAATTCTTCCCTTAAAGAGGTTACACTTTTATTTTTAATCTTATCTATATCATAATTATATTTTTTTAACCATTCTAAGAAGTTTTTCAAACGTTTACTTTTGAGATTGTAAAAACCTGAAGATCTTATCAATTGAGCTAAATCATCTTCTTCGATTTTAGATAGTTTTTCTGGTTTTAATAAATCACGTTGTTTCAAATTTTCGATAGATTTTTCGACGTTGTTCCAAGAAGTATTTTGCGTTAAAATAGCCCCCACGGTTACTTCAAACCAATCATCTGCGGGCCACCAATGCTGCGGACCGTAATAATCGTAAAGATCCTTGTATATTTCATAAACTTTATTCAATATTTAATTTCTACCTCCATATTAGATGTTCAGGTGTTTCCCCTTCCAAAGCTTGTATGATATCTCTTGCTACCATCTGAGCCATTCGACTTCTTGTTTCGTGTGAAGCAGATCCAATGTGCGGTGTTAGTACAACGTTATTCAAATCTTTTAATCCAGGTGTTAATTGAGGTTCATTCTCATACACGTCTAACGCAGCACCTGCAATCTCTTTATTCTTTAATTTTTCGTATAGCACTTGTTCATCTATCACAGGACCTCTTGCCGTGTTGATAACAAAGGCGGATTTCTTTAATAAAGATAGTTTTTCTCTATTCAACATATGATAAGTATCGTCAGTCAAAGGCACATGTAAACTCACATAATCAGAAACTCTCAAAAGCTCATCCAACGGTAAATAAGTGGCATTCAAAGCCTTTTCTTCTTCGCTGGAAAGCCGATGCCTCTGATAGTAATAAACCTTCATGTTGAACCCTATTGCCCTTCTGGCGACCGCTTGACCTATACTTCCAAATCCTATAATACCTAAGGTTTTACCGTACATATCTGTTCCCAGAAACAATTCAGGCTTCCAACCATCAAATTTACCTTCTCTTGTAAAGGCATCAGATTCGACGATTCGTCTGGCAACAACTAACATCAACGCCCAGGCTAAATCAGCTGTGGTTTCGGTTAATACATCAGGGGTGTTAGTTACATATATTCCTAACTCTTTTGCCTTTTGGATATCGATGTTGTTGTACCCAACAGCGTAGTTGGCAACAATTTTTAATCTACCCTTACCTGCTTCTAACACTTCTTTATCAATCGGATCTGCCAACATCGTAATTAATGCGTCAGATTCTTTTGCTATTTCTTTCAGTTCTTCCTTTGTGAGTAGCTTATCCTTAGGATTAACCCAAATATTGTACTTACCTTTTAACAAATTTAAACCTGCTTCAGGGATTTTGTAGGTTATTGAGACTTTTTTCATTTTTGAACCTCCTAATTGGGATTCTGTATTTTTCGCAATTTACCCCTTGAATATTCTCGAATATTCATTTTAATTATATCATAATAAAAAAACAAGCAATAAATTTTGCTGCTTTGTACAAAACGCTTTTTGCCGCTTTATGCAAAAGTTTTATTCGTAATTCTCTAAAAACTGTTTCCATATTCTCGTTTGCTACGCAAACGATGTACCGCGCAAATGACGTACAACCTCAAGTTAAACAAAAAGAAAGTTTAGTTTAAATTTCAACAAACTAATATTCATATATTTAACCTAAAACAGAAAAAGTTATAAAAAAACGTCTGTCGACCTCCAATAAGGTAAAAAACCCAGGGGATCGACAGACAAGTGTTAAAAGTCACAAGACTCATTTCATAAGCTTTTGAATCGATTTTTAACAATTTCTCAAAGTTTTGCTTGACAAATGTAATTTTTTATGATACACTTTTTATCGTGAACCTATGGGTGTCTATCCTACCTCTAAGGAATAAAAACTATTTTTTAAAAAGTTTGCTAAAATTTGTTTCTTCTGTGTCTATCCTACCTCTAAGGAATAAAAACTTCCTCAACCTCCTTTTCATTTTTCACAACCTCCAAGTGTCTATCCTACCTCTAAGGAATAAAAACAATGTCAAGAAAAATACTCCAGAGAGCGAACGTGTTAGGTGTCTATCCTACCTCTAAGGAATAAAAACACATTAAAGTCCTTATCACTGATTCTTTGGGCACTGTGGTGTCTATCCTACCTCTAAGGAATAAAAACTTAGAACAATTACCATGGCTGCTCCAAAGTATATTGATGCGTGTCTATCCTACCTCTAAGGAATAAAAACTCAAGATGATTTAAAAGTAATTTCAGAAGCTAATCGTATCTATCCTACCTTTAAGGAATAAAAACTTTCTTTTGAACCAATGAATATTCGTTGAAAGCCGAGTATCTATCCTACCTTTAAGGAATAAAAACAGAAGTTCTGCATGCCCTTTTTTTACCCAATGTCTGTGTATCTATCCTACCTTTAAGGAATAAAAACGTGTTCATTTTTTTTACCTCCTTTTCAAAAAAACTCTTGTATCTATCCTACCTTTAAGGAATAAAAACCTTGATATTTTATATTTTTGTTTTCGTCCTGGTAAGTATCT
>NZ_AUPG01000014.1:0-37320 GCF_016772115.1 Petrotoga sp. 8T1HF07.NaAc.6.1 | reverse complement strand
CTAAGTGAAGAAGCAGATGAAACAAGTAAAGCTGCAGAAGAAGGAAGCAAAACGATAGAAAGTATAAGTCAAGCGGTGAAAGAAGCGGTAGAAAGGACAAAAGAAAGTCAAAAAGAAGTAGAAACACTCGCAAGCAATGCCAAGAACGTACAAAGTATAGTAGAAACGATAAACTCGATAACGGAACAAACGAACCTGTTGGCACTAAACGCAGCGATAGAAGCGGCAAGGGCAGGGGAAGCGGGAAGAGGATTTGCGGTTGTAGCGGATGAGATAAGGAAGTTAGCGGAAGAATCAAGGAATGCAACGGATGAAATATCCGAAATACTAACCAACATAACGCAAGGAACGAACAAAGTAAACGAATCGACGAACAAGGTAGTAGGAACGATAGGAGAAATAAACGAAAAGATGGAGAATGTACAGAAAAGTTTCAATCGTATAAAAGAAAGGATAGAAAGGATGGACCAAGGGATAGAAAACATGACGGCAAGTGCAGAGGAACAAAGTGCGAGTGCNCAAGAGATGAGCACAGCGATGGACAGGGTAGCGAAAGCNGTNACAGAAATAAGTGAACAACTAGAAANGTCAAGAAGTGTAATAGACGAACAAGTAAAACAAGGGATAGGGATAAACGAAGAAGCGAAAGAGTTGAGTGAATTAGCCACAGAGTTAAAAGGATTGGTTGAAAGTTTTAAGATATAAAGTGGTCTAAGTAACCCTAAAACAAATAAAGCAAAAAGGTAGACATAATAGAAAAGGTGAGAAAATTGAATATATTAGATTTTAAAGGAGAAGTAAAGAAAAAAATTAAAGAACTAGAGAAACAACTAAGTGATCCGTATATTACTAACGATATTGAAAATTTAAAAAAATTAGGACAGGAGCATTCCAAACTATCAGAATTAAATACACTGTTTGAGAGTTACGAACAGGATTTAGAAGACATAAAAGCGTTAAGAGAAATGTATGAAAACAAGGATGTCTCTGAAGAAGAATATCAGTCAATGCTCCAAGAGTTAGAGAAAAAGGAAGAAGAAACAAGAAAAAAAATTATAGAAGGTTTAGTTTCTCAAGATGAGTATGATGAGAGGAATATCATTATGGAGATAAGAGCAGGTACTGGAGGTGATGAAGCGAGCCTTTTCGCTTCAGAGTTAATGAGAATGTATCTACGGTATGCTGAAAGAAAAAATTGGAAATATGAACTCCTTGATCTAAACGAAAACGAACTTGGTGGAATTAAAACCGCCATATTAAAAATAAAGGGTCAAGGTGCTTACAGAAGATTGAAATACGAAAGTGGTGTGCATAGGGTACAAAGGGTACCTCAAACAGAATCTTCTGGAAGGATACACACTTCGACGGCCACCGTTGCGGTGTTACCGGAAGCAACGGATATAGATATTCAGATAAATGAGAATGATCTCAGAATAGATACCTATAGGGCAAGTGGGGCAGGTGGTCAGTACGTCAACAAAACGGATTCTGCCGTTAGAATAACCCATCTCCCCACTGGAATCGTTGTAACTTGTCAAAATGAAAGATCCCAACATCAAAATAAAGAAAAAGCTTTAAATATACTAAGGGCAAAACTTTTTGAGATAAAGTTAGAAGAGCAGCAATCTCAGCTTACACAAGAGAGAAAATCACAAATAGGTACTGCACAGCGAAGCGAAAAAATAAGAACATACAATTTCCCACAAAACAGGGTTACAGATCATAGAATTCAATATACCACTCATAGAATAAACGAAATACTTGATGGAGATTTAGATGAAATAATAGATAAGCTCCTAGAAAAAGATCTTAAAGAAAAACTTGAAAGTTTAACAATTTAAAATTAACTTATTGTTAGAGGTGATCTAATGGTTAAAATAACTTATCCAGATAATTCTGTTCAAGAATTTAAAGATGGAATTACCCCTGCAGAAATTGCTAAAGGTATATCCGAAGGGCTATACAGAAATGCTATAGCAGCTGAAATTAACGGCGAATTAAAAGATTTGAATACCCCCATAATGCAGGATTCAACTATTAAGTTAATAACTTTGGATGATGAAATAGCTCCAAAAATATACAGACATACGATGGCTCATATTATGGCCCAGGCGGTGGCACGGATTTTCGGAGAGGATAGAGTCAAATTAGCTATAGGGCCGGTTATTGAAAACGGTTTTTATTACGATTTTGATATTGAAGGGCACAACCTTTCAGAAGAAGATTTTTCAAAGATAGAAGAGGAAATGAAAAAAATTATAAAAGAAGATATAAAAATTATTAGAAAAGAAGTAAATAAAAAAGAGGCTATTGAATTATTCAAGGATCAACCTTACAAACTGGAATTAATTGAGGAACTAGAAGAAGACACTATTTCAGTTTATTTTCAAGGGGATTTTTATGATTTGTGTAGAGGTCCTCATCTTCCTTCTACTGGGTATGTTAAATATTTTAAGCTTCTTTCCGTATCCGGAGCTTATTGGCGGGGAGATGAAAAGAACAAGATGCTTCAAAGGATATATGCCACCGCCTTCCCCAAAAAGAAACAACTTGACGATTACTTAAACATGTTGGAAGAGGCAAAAAAAAGAGATCACAGAAAATTAGGTCCAAAATTGAATTTATTCATGTTACAATCTGAAATGGCTCCCGGTATGCCTTTTTTCCTACCGAATGGTAAGATAGTTTTAAATGAATTGATGGCTTACTCCCGCCAAGTTCATAAAAAATATGGATACGAAGAGGTAGAAACCCCTCAAATCATGAATATCAAATTATGGTATCAATCAGGGCATTGGGATCATTACAAAGAGAATATGTTTTTCACAGAGAAAGAAGATATGCCTATGGCGGTCAAACCGATGAATTGCCCAGGGCATATATTGATATATAAGAATAACTTTGTCAGTTACAGAGACTTACCAATAAGAATGTTTGAATTTGGTAAAGTGCATCGCTACGAAAGAAGCGGGGTTTTACATGGCCTTTTTAGAGTTAGAGCTTTCACTCAAGATGACGCACATATATTCTGCATGCAGTCACAAATCGAGGAAGAAATAATAAAAGTTATACAACTAACAAACGAAATATTTTCATCATTTGGTTTTGAATACGAAGCCATCTTAAGTACTATGCCCGAAGATCATATGGGAGATATTGAAAGTTGGGAAAGGGCTACCGATGCTTTAAAAAAGGCATTAGAAAAGACTAATATGAAATATAGAATAGATGAAGGTGAAGGAGCTTTTTATGGACCTAAAATAGACTTTAACGTTACAGATTCCCTTGGAAGAAAGTGGCAATGTACCACGATTCAGCTTGATTTTCAGATGCCCGAAAGGTTTGATATGGTATACGCAGATGAAAACGATGCACAAAAAAGGCCGGTTATGATTCATAGAGCAATATTTGGGTCTTTAGAAAGATTCTTTGGTATTTTAATAGAAAACTTTGCTGGGGAGTTTCCAACTTGGCTTTCTCCTGTTCAAGTATCAATTCTTCCAGTTTCTGAAAAATTTAACGAAGAAGCAAAGAAATTTTCTCGTATTTTAGAACAAGAAGGTATTAGAGTTTATGTAAATGATTCTGATGCTACCGTGGGATATAAGATAAGAAATGAACAGATGAAAAAAGTGCCATATATGATAGTTTTTGGAGAAAAAGAAATGAACTCAGATACTATAAATATAAGAACTCGAAAGGGCGATACCATAGAAAATGTTTCAAAAGAACGTTTCATTGAGGAGATTAAAAATGAAATAAAGAACAGAAATTTGGACTTAACTTTTTAATTTAATAATACTAATTTATTAAAGGCGCCCAAAAAAGGGCGCTTTTAGGTTTTTAATTGAGATTATTTTTTTCGTCTGAGTTCTTTTTTCTTTTCTTTTCTAAAACCTCTTTTGCTTGATTATAATGATATGAACCCTCACGTAATAAAACGCTTCCGCAATTTGGACATCTTTCATCTTGACAAGGAACGCCTGGTGTATGAGGTTTTTTATACCCACATTTTACACAAACACAAAAACCTCCGCCACCCATGCCTCCTCCTTCTCTTCGCATAATTAAACCCTCCCAATTGTATTTTTAAAAGTCAAGTTATTCTTTTCTGTTAAGGATCTTTTCACATTTGTCAATGAAGGTATCAAGAACTTCTGATTCCATCTTAATACCCTCAAGAGCGTATCTGAGATACTCCAATCCCATTGGCGTTATTGTGTAAACCTTCACAGGGGGACTCTTGGAAGTATCCCAACTTGAAGTTATATATCCGCTTCCCTCTAACTCTGAAAGTATTCTGTATATCCTGCCCATCTGACCAATACCTTCGATTGTTTCCACACCCATTTCATCCAATTTATTGGCAATTTCATAACCATAAGTTGGGTTTTCGGCAATGATTAAAAGAATAAAATTAGCTAAAAATCTACCCTTGCCTCTCCACCCTTTTCCTCTACCTCTTTGGTAAGCAGACATTCTTTAAACTCCTTGATCATGAAATTTCGATTTCACCGTATAATCTTGATCTTTTAAATTGTTAGAAGCTAATGCTTCAATTATTTCTTTTAAAGTCCCATCTACCCCTCTTATAACCTGAATATTAAGATTTTCAAAGGCATATATCGCTTTCATTCCAATCCCTCTGACTACCATTAATTCAACACCTTTTTCATGCATGTATTCAGGGATCTCTCCTGTTGAATGGTTTTCCAAAGGGTTCTTTTCTATTTCATAGCTGTATTCTTTATTTTCTTTCAAATCCACAAAGGCAAAATAAGGAGCGTGCCCAAAATGTTCACTGATTCTTGAGTTTTCTCCTATATTTTCTATCAATGGAATAGCAATCTTCATTTTTTCCCTCCCGTAGTTTTAGATATTAATGTCTTTAGAAACTTTATTTAGCGCCCCTTCGCCCCGCTGCCCGCCCATAAGGAAAAGCAAAAGGCTTTGTCCTTTCGTACTCCCCACCCATAAGGAAAGGTATGGTAAGGCTTCACCCTGCTCCCCATCTTGTAACCTTTTTAGAATTCTTGAAGTTTTTCTAATTTCAAAAGATCGATATTTTCTTGGACATTGCCATCTGAAGCTATGTAGGCTTTGATATTTGCCGCTTTTAAAGCTGTCAAGGCATTTTCTCCAAGATTTTTGGAAATTACTGCATCTATTCCTTGATCTGAAAGTTCGTTCACAATTTTTGTTCCTACCCCATGTTCTTGGCTATTGTCAGGAGAAAAAAATTCATAACTTTCATCTTCTGTATCGTAAACTAAAAAGTAAGCTGCTCTTGCAAATCTTTCGTCTAATTCGGATTCCAATGTCTTTTCTTTAGCTGGAACTGCAATTTTCATTTTTACACACCTCTCTATTTATTAAAAAGTATTTGTAAGATTTTTTGATATATGGATTTTATGTACTTTGATGAGATAGAATCTTCGTACAAGATTATTGGTTTAGCTTCTCTTGTGGCTAAATTCACCATTTCATCGAAAGGTATCTTTCCTAAAAAATCTATATTTTCAGAAAAACACCATTCCTCCAGGGAAGAACTCACAAATTCATTTAAATCAAATTTATTGATTACTACACCAAACTTCACTCTCATTTTCTTTAAAGTTTCAACCGCTCTTTGAAGGTCGTGAAATCCTGAAAGGGTAGGTTCGGTAACTATAATAGCGTAGTTTACACCAGCTACAGACGATGTTGCAGGGCATCCTATGCCAGGAGCACCATCTATTATGATAACATCTTTTTTTAAACTTTCACCCACAGAAAAAGACTTTTTTCTTATCTCAGCTACCAAACCTCCCGAAGTTTCTTCCCCCGGATTCAAATCGCCATGTACCAAAACCCCTTTTGGAGATTTTGATTCATAATAATATCCAGCTAAATTTTCTACAAGTTTTATCGCCTTTTCCGGGCAGGTGAGTATACAAAGTTTACAACCTTCGCATGCATATTCGTTGATAACATATCTACCCTGTTGAAAATCTATTGCATCGAACCTGCATTTGTCTTTACAAATACCACAATTAGTGCATTTTTCATAATCTATTTCAGCTTTTTTCCCACCATAGTATTCATAGCTTTGTTTTAACTCAACAGGAGATAACAACAAATGAAGGTTAGATGCATCAACATCGCAATCACTCATTACAGGATTTTGGAAAAGGTAGCTTAAAGAAGCAGATAATGTTGTCTTTCCAGTTCCACCTTTTCCGCTAATTATAGCTATTTGCTTCATGCGAACACCTCTGTTATATTTTCATACAAAAGTTCAAAACTTCTGAGCAATTCTTCGGATTGATCTACGATCAATTTCCCCTCCGAGTACCATTTAGCTATTTTCTTATCAAAATCGATTTTCATAAGTAGAGGAATTTTTTCTCCCTCAAGGTACTCTGTTAGCTCGGCAAATGCAGGATCGTAGCGATTGATTACCACTCCGTAAGGGATTTCCATTTCTTTAACTAACGATATTGCAAGTTTTAAATCGTGTAATCCAAAAGGAGATGATTCAGTTACTAAAACAGCAAAATCTACCTTCTGTAAAACTTCCACAACTGGACAAGAAGTACCAGGAGGGGCATCGATTATAGTTACATCGTAGTCATCCGAAATATATTTCTTCAATTCTCTAATAATCCTTACACCGGAGGGTTCTCCTATATTCAAAAGCCCCATACCAAAATCAAAATAATCTGTCTTTCCAAATCTTAATTTTCCTAAGCTTTTAGGTTCTTCATCGATAGCTCTTACTGGACAAATTTCAGAACAAACGCCACAACCGTGACATAAATTTTGAAAAACGAATACTCCTTTTTCAAAGACATTAATAGCACCAAACTGGCACTCTTTTGCACACAGTCCACACAGGATGCATGTTTCTTTATTTACTTTTGGTATGAGTACATCCACACTTTTTTCTTCTTCGAATATGACGTTGTAGAATAAATGGTCATTAGGCTCTTCAACATCCGCATCTAAAAGCAAAACTTTCATATTTTTTGAAAGAACTTTGGCTAAATTTGTTGATACGGTAGTTTTCCCGGTTCCTCCTTTTCCACTCAAAATGGCTATCTTCAATGGCAAATTGATCTCTCCTTCAACCGTTGTAATGTACATATGATGCATAAAAGCAGGCACAACTCATTTTTAATCTAAAACTGAGTTGTGCCCTAATATTAAATTTACTCGTCTTTTTTCTGGCTATCGTCTGTTTCTTTCAGGATTCCTTCAATGTAGTTTAATTCGTTTTTTAAATACTCTCTTTGGGATTCTAAAAAAGCCTTGTCACTTCCTACAGGATAAGACGGTGGATAATATGCTCCTGCCCATCCGCCGTAGGTTCTTGGACCGTAACCATAACCTCTACCGTAGCCGAAACCTCTTCCGAATCCTCTTGCACCATAACCGTAACCTCTACCATAAAAACCACTGCATCTTCCTAAACCTCTACCCGTCATTGGGCCTAAACCTCTAGGTCCGGTTCCATCTAAAAAAGGCATAAAATTACCTCCTTTCATATATATGCAATTTACATATATATTATACACAAAAAATCTTCTTTTGTCAACAAAAAATCATTTTGATTTTTTTGGTTTTTGGTGTAAAATTAAATTGTTACCGTTAACGTTAACATGAGAGAGGTGGTAAAAATAAGTCGAAGTAGTTTTGTAACCATAAAAGATATCGCCGAAAAAGCAGGGGTTTCTGTCAACACTGTATCAAGGGCTTTAAACGATAAACCAGATATAAACCCACAAACAAAAGAAAAGATCGAAAAAATTGCCCAAGAATTAGGCTATGTTAAAAACATATACGCTACCATGCTCAAATCCAACGTAACTCATACAATTGGAGTAATCATGCCGGATAGTTCCAACCCTTTCTTCTCTGAAGTATTCAAAGGTATTGATAAAGCAGCACGGGAGAATAATTATCAAATAATAATTATGAACTCCGAAGGTTTATACGAAAATGAAGAAAAGTTTTTAAAAACTCTCTTAGAAAGGAGAGTTGACGGTATTCTTCTTTTTCCAATGCAAAAGAGTTATGAAGATATACAGGAACTGATAAAAGAGCACTTCCCCATTGTACTTGTAGGTAGAGAAATAGATGGTTGGAATGTGGATGAGATATTCAGTGATGAAGTAAAAGGGGGATATCTTGCAACCAAATATCTTATTGAAAAAGGGTGTAAAAAGATAAAAATGATCACCGATCAACTATATAACTCTGCATCATATGGAAGGCTTCAGGGTTATAAAAAGGCTTTAAAGGAGAAAGGTTTAACTTTTTTCGAGGATGATATCAAGATATGTGAAGGGATACACGAAGGTTACCACGTTAAAGCGGGGTACGATAAAACGATGGAAATGATCAGAAAAAGAGAAGAATTCGACGGGATATTTTGCTACAACGATCTAATAGCTTACGGTGCGATTAAAGCTTTGAAAGAAAATAATCTAAAGATTCCAGAAAATGTTTCAATAGTAGGGTACGACGATATAGCTTTTTCAAGGTTAATCGAACCGGAGTTAACAACGGTAAAAGTTAAAAAGTTTGAAATGGGCTATGAGGCGTTTCAGATGTTGTATAAAAGAATAAAGAGTAAGAAAAGAGACAACTCATCAACAAGGAAAGTATTAGATATAGAACTCGTAGTGAGGAAATCTTAAACAAAAAAGGAGAGAAATTGTATGGCAGAGTTACGATGGAACCCTTTATTAAAAACATACACAATGGTTGCCGATAACAGACAAAATAGGCCCCATTTACCTGAGGATTGGTGCCCCTTTTGTCCAGGACCGGGTAAAAAAGTGCCTCCAAACTATGACGTTTATGCATACGACAACGATTTTCCCGCTTTAAAACCAGATCCAGATGAACCAAATATACAAGGAACGGATTTGTACAAAGTCGAAAAAAATTATGGAAAATGCGAAGTGATTTTGTATTCTCCCGATCACAATATTACCCTTCCTCAATTACCAGTAGAACATATATTTAAGTTAGTAAATTTATGGGTTGAAAGATTTGAGGAGCTCTCAAAAGATGAAAAAATAAAATACATCTTTCCTTTTGAAAATAGAGGAAAAGAAGTAGGGGTTACGATGCTCCATCCGCACGGTCAATTATATGCTTATTCGTGGATTCCTTTGAAGTTAAAAGTAGAACTCGACAACTGTAAGGAATATTACGAAGAAAATGAAAAATGCCTTATTTGTGAAATGAACAAAGAGGAAAAGGAGTTTCAAAAAAGAATTCTTTTTGAGAATGATTCATTTCTCGTTTATCTTCCCTTTTTTACTGACTACCCTTATGGTGCTTTCATAGTGAGCAAATCCCACAAGGGAAACTTAACAGAATTCGACGAAAAAGAAAAATGGGACCTGGCTGAGGCGCTAAAACTGTTAACAGGTGGCTTTGATGCGTTGTTTGACAAACCCTTCCCCTACATGATGAATATCCATCAAACTCCTGTTAATTCAGAGGAATATGCAGATTCTTACAAATACTATCATTTCCATATTGAATTCTATCCCCCATTAAGAGACAAGGATAAAATAAAATGGTACGCATCAAGCGAGATGGGGGCTTGGGCTGCGGCAAATACCATGGCGGTGGAAGAAACAGCTATTACTTTAAGAAATGCAATAGAAAAATTCAAAAAAATACAATAGAGAGGTCGTCAAAATGGATTTAATAAATACTTTTCAAGAAATCTACGGAGTTAGTAAAAATCCCATACAAAGATTCTTCTCTCCAGGAAGAATAAATCTTATAGGCGAACATATAGACTACAATGGAGGATATGTGTTACCAGTAGCTATAAACCTTGGAATAAATGGCTTAATGAATTTGAGGGACGATAATTTAATTTGCCTGAAATCTCTGGATTTTCCCAA
Source organism: Petrotoga sp. 8T1HF07.NaAc.6.1 (assembly GCF_016772115.1). NCBI lineage: Bacteria > Thermotogati > Thermotogota > Thermotogae > Petrotogales > Petrotogaceae > Petrotoga > Petrotoga sp. 8T1HF07.NaAc.6.1. The sequence goes on along the minus strand of NZ_AUPG01000014.1, from coordinate 27,409 downwards.
TGAGATAAAAGTAGATCTAAATAAGGAAGTAGATTATTGTAAAGAAGATGGTTGGGGGAACTATGCCAAAGGAGTTATAAAGTTTTTATTAGAAGATGGATTCCCCTTGAAGGGATGTAATATACTGATTAAAGGAGAACTTCCAAATGGAGCGGGCCTTTCATCTTCTGCGGCTTTAGAGGTACTAATTGGATTCATGCTCTTATCTCAAAATCAATCCCCTGAAGAAATTGATAGAACATACCTAGCCCTCTTAGGGCAAAGGGTTGAAAACAAATTTATTGGTGTGAACTCTGGAATAATGGATCAATTTGTTATATCAAATGCAAAGAAAGATCAAGCTTTATTGCTTGATACTCAAAGTCTAACTTATGAATATATACCTTGTCATTTAGATGGGTATTCTCTAATTATTATGAATACAAATAAAAGAAGAGAGCTTGCTTCTTCTCAATATAACCAAAGAAGAAAAGAATGTGAAAGTGCTTTAGAAAAAATAAACCAAGTAAGGAAAACAAGGGCTCATAATTTATGTCAATGTAGTGTAAAAGATCTCGAATTTCTTGATAATGAAATAGAGCTAAAAAGAGCAAGGCATGTAATAACAGAAAATCAAAGGGTTATTCAAGCTTCTAAATTATTAAAGAACAACGATATTGAAGGTTTTGGAGTTCTTTTAATCCAATCCCATAATTCATTAAAAAATGATTATGAAGTGACAGGTTTTGAACTAGATACAATTGTGGATGAGGCTTTAAAAATCGAAGGCTGTGTAGGAGCCAGAATGACGGGAGCAGGGTTTGGTGGATGTGCCATTGCTTTGGTGGAAAAAAGTCAGATAAAAGCTTTCAAAGGGCAAGTTTCCAAGAATTATTATGAAAAAACAAAAATAGAACCATCTCTTTACGAAACAACTATTGAAGATGGAGTGAAAATTCTCAAAAAATGAGAAAATTTCAGCTAAACGGGAATAATCACTTTTAATTGTCTTTAATTTACCCTAGCTGTCCATAACAAGGTTTTGCAACGAATGTTAACTCTGATATAATTGTTTTGGTATCGTTCACGGTATCGATATTACATTTCAGGATAGAACCTTTTTAAAAATAACTGAAGATTTAGGAGTGAAAATAATGACTAAAAAGTATGAACCAATAAATGCAAAGGTGACACATTTCCTACATGGAGCAGATTACAATCCTGATCAATGGTTAAAATATCCAGAGGTGTTAGAAGAGGATATCAGGCTTATGAAGCTAGCTGGATGCAACGTTATGTCTGTAGGCATATTCGCCTGGAGTACTTTAGAACCTGAAGAAGGTAAGTTTAATTTCGGTTGGTTAGATAAAGTTATAGAAAAGCTATACAAAAATGGAATATATACAATCTTAGCAACTCCAAGTGGTGCTAGGCCTGCCTGGATGTCGCAGAAATATCCAGAAGTTTTGAGGGTAGGACCAAATAGAGTGAGAAACCTTCACGGTAAGCGTCATAATCATTGTTATACATCTCCAGTCTACAGAGAAAAAGTCAACATAATAAACACAAAACTAGCAGAAAGATATTCGAATCATCCAGGAGTAATAGCTTGGCATGTGTCCAACGAATACGGTGGAGAATGTCACTGTGAACTGTGCCAAGAATCTTTTAGAAATTGGTTAAAAGAGAAATACAAAACCTTAGAAAATCTGAATGATGCCTGGTGGACGGCTTTTTGGAGTCATACCTATACTGATTGGTCACAGATAGAATCTCCCGCGCCTCATGGAGAAAACTTACTTCATGGATTAAATTTAGACTGGAAGAGATTTGTAACTCACCAAACCGTTGATTTCTTCAAACATGAGATAGAACCTCTCAAAAAGATAAATCCAAGCCTACCTGTGACAACCAACTTTATGGGAATATATGAGGGATTGGATTACTGGAAATTTGTTGACTATGTGGATGTAATTTCCTGGGACAATTATCCGATATGGCATAGTAATGATGATTATGATTTAGCCTGTGGAGTAAGTATGGTTCATGATTTGAATAGATCATTAAAAAACGGAAAACCTTTCATGCTTATGGAGAGTACTCCTAGTACCACTAATTGGCATGAAGTAAGTAAATTGAAAAAGCCAGGAATGCATCTATTATCTTCTATTCAAGCTGTAGCTCATGGTTCTGATACTGTTCAATATTTTCAGTGGAGAAAAAGTAGAGGGAGCAGTGAAAAATTCCATGGAGCTGTTGTAGATCATTGTGGGTATGAAAATACCAGAGTTTTCAACGATGTAAAAATCGTTGGTGAAACACTAAAAAGATTAGACGAAATAATAGGAACAACAGTAGATCCAGAAGTTGCTATTATTTTTGATTGGGAAAATAGGTGGGCGATGAAAGATGCCCAGGGCCCAAGAAACATAGGCATACATTACGAAGAAACTGTTAAGGAAAATTATAAACCTTTCTGGAAGAATGGTGTACCTGTTGATGTTATAAATATGGACTGTGATTTTTCAAAATACAAGTTATTAATAGCACCAATGCTTTATATGGTTAAACAAGGGGTAGGTGAAAAAATCAAAGAATTTGTAAAAAACGGTGGGACTTTTGTTGCTACATATTGGTCGGGAATAGTCAACGAGACAGATTTGTGTTTCTTAGGTGGATTTCCAGGTCCGTTGAGAGAGGTTCTTGGAATTTGGTCTGAGGAGATAGATGCACTTTACGATGGTGAGAGTAGACTCGTTTCTTTCGATAATCAAAATGAATTAGGGCTGAAAGGTGAGTATGAAGCAAAGGAACTATGTGATTTGATCCATTTAGAAGGAGCTAGATCTTTGGCAACCTACAAAGAGGACTTTTACAAAGGGAGGCCAGCTTTAACGGTCAATGATTTTTCAAAAGGGAAAGCATATTACATAGCCTCAAGAAATGAAGAGCAGTTTAATGATATGTTTTATGGGAAACTGATTGAAGAACTGGGATTGAAAAAGGTTGTTGATACAGAATTACCATACGGTATTACAGCCCAAATGAGAACTGATGGAGAGAACGACTATATTTTTGTGATGAACTTTACTCAAGAAGAAAAGGTTGTCGAACTTGATGAAAAGAAATATATCGACCTTCTGGAAGGTGAAACTTCAGATAGAAAACTAACTGTTCCGGGTTATGGGGTTAAGATTTTGAAAAGAACGAAATCTTGATATGTTTTTTGCTATGAAGGAGGTGATCTTTGAATAGCAGTACAAGTACTATGATTAAATATATCTAAAACATATGGGAGGTGTAGGTATGAAAAGATTTTTAAGCGTTTTAGTCCTTTTAGTTTTTATGGTGGGATTAGGTATAACGGCTAATGCCGCAGATTCAAGTGGCAAAATAACCATATGGTGTTGGGATCCTAATTTTAATGTGGCAATCATGGAAGAAGCAGCTGAAAGATACAGTAAAGCAAATCCAAATGTAGAGTTTGAAATTGTAAGTATGGCAAAAGCCGATGTTGAGCAAAAGTTGAACACAATATTGGCCTCTGGCGTAAAAAAAGGTCTTCCTGAAATTGTATTGATTGAAGATTATAACGCAAAGAAGTATTTGGAATCGTATCCTAAATCTTTTGCTGATTTAACAAGTTATTTTAACTGGGAAGAGTTCGCCGATTACAAACTCGGATTCATGACATTAAAAAACAAAGTCTATGGAATTCCATTCGATTCTGGTGTAACAGGATGGTTTTATAGAAGAGATTATTTTCAAGAAGCTGGAATAAACGTTCAAGATCTAAATGAAATTACAATGACTGAATTTATAGAATTAGGAAAAAAGGTTAAAGAAGAAACCGGGAAATATATGATTGGAGCCGATCCGTATGATGGAGGTTTAATGAGAATATTATTACAATCAGCTGGAACTTGGTATTTTGACGAAAACGGTGAACCAAACATAGCAAATAATCCAGCATTGTATGAAGCGGTTAGGATTTACAAAGAACTTTATGATTCAAAAATTGGAAAAGAAGTTTCTGGTTGGAATGAATGGGTAGCATCATTTAATGAAGGAGAAGTTGCCTCTGTTATTACTGGAGCATGGATAATTGGATCAATAAAAGCAGAAACCACTCAAGAAGGCAAATGGGGTGTCCTCCCAATTCCAAGATTGGATGTTCCTGGTTCTGTCAACGCCTCAAATCTTGGGGGATCTAGTTGGTATATACTTGAAAATTCTGAATACAAAGATTTAGCAATTGATTTCATGAAAGAAATATATGCTAACGATGTAGATTTTTATCAAAATATATTGTACGAACGAGGAGCTATAGGAACCTGGTTACCTGCTCAAACAGGTGAAGCTTATGTAAAACGAGATCCTTTCTTTGGTAACCAAAGAATATATTTGGATTTTTCAGAATGGATGACTATGATTCCTTCGATTGATTATGGTTTATTTACTTACGAAGCAGACGCAGCAATCATGGGAGTAATGCCAGATGTATACAATGGTAACTTAACAATTGAAGAAGCACTGAAAAAAGCTGAAGATCAATTTAAAAATGTAGTTGGATTTTTTTAATAATTAAGAAGGTCCTTCTGGACCTTCTTTTTGGTACGTTAGTATTCTCAATAACTAATTTACCAAAATATAATTTATTATCTAAAATTACTTTAAAAGAATGAACTAAGAAACTTAATTTGTATTTGTATTTTCCTAAAAAGTTTTTATTATCTGTTTGCAAACTGGAGGTCTCATTAATAATATTTTAGTTAGGAGGTTTATTAAGTGACTAAAACATTTGAAAAAAGAAGAAACAGATGGGGTTGGTTTTTTATAAGTATAGCTGTATTTTTTTTGGGTTTGTTTATTTTCTATCCCTTGATTTATTCTCTATATTTATCAACTTTTTCTTCAAGAGGTGTAATGAAAAATTTTGTTGGTTTTGGTAATTATCTAAGACTTTTTCAAGATAACTATTTCTTACAATCATTGAAAAACATTATTATAATCTTAATTATTCAAGTTCCTTTAATGTTATTTTTAGCCCTGATTTTTGCCTTTTTGCTTAATGATCCAAAGTTAAAATTTAAAAAAATTTTCAGAACGGCTCTTTTTTTACCAGCTGTTACTTCTCTTGTGGCATACAGTGTCGTTTTCAAAATGATGTTTTCTACTGAAGGCCTTATTAACAATGTTTTATTAAGCCTTAATATAATTAAAGAACCCATCAGATGGTTGTTAGACCCAGTTTGGGCAAAAATCACATTAATAATTGCCATGACTTGGCGTTGGACAGGGTATAATATGATGTTATATTTAGCGGGACTTCAAAATATACCTCAAGAAATATATGAAGCCGCTGAAATAGATGGAGCGAGTAAAATTACCCAGTTTTTTAGAATTACCATTCCTTTGTTGAAACCTATAATTCTTTTTACTACTATTTTATCAACAATAGGAACCTTACAACTCTTTGATGAACCGATGATGTTAGCTTCAGGGGTGACAACGGGTTCAAGCGTTGGTCCTGGTAATTCTTTGCTTACACCATCAGTTTATATCTATAACGTAAGTTTTAAGTATGTTCCGAATTTTGGATATGCCTCTGCAATTTCGTGGGTTATAGTTCTAATAGCTGTAATTTTAACTTTGATGCAATTTAGAGTGGCAGGTGAGGAAAAATGAGTAGAAAAATCAGATACGCTTTAATATACTTGTTTTTAGCGATTGCGGCTTTTATTTCGGTGTTTCCTTTTTACTGGATGGTAGTTGGCAGCACAAATACATCTTTAGATGTCAATAAAGGAAAACTAACATTCGGAAATCAATTTTTCGTAAACATCCAAAATCTTATAACCAATTTTGATTTGGGTCGAGTTTTCTGGAACTCTATCCAAATATCTTTTTTCGTCGTTATTTTGTCTGTTGTTGCGTCTTCTATGGCAGGTTACGGGTTTGAAATGTATAAATCAAAAGGAATGAAATATATTTATGGTGGGACTTTGTTAACATTGATGGTTCCTTTTGCCGCTTTGATGGTTCCTGTTTTCAGGTTGATGACATATTTGAATTTAATAGATTCGCTTTGGGGAGTTATTTTGCCAATGATCCCATCAGTGTTTTTAATCTTTTTTTTCAAACAAAATTTTCAAACATATCCGAGGGAAATTATCATGGCGGCACGTGTTGATGGAGCAAGTGAATTAAGAATTTTTTTCTCCATAGTAATGCCTTCAATGAAAGCTACATATGCAGCCGCAGCAATTTATTCCTTTTTAACAAGTTGGAACGCATATCTACAGCCTTTAGTTATTATTCAAAGCCAAGAAAAGCGTACTATGGCTTTATTTATAGCTAATTTAGCCTCAGGTTACCAGCCTGATTTTGGTTTGGTTATGACAGCAGTAGTGGTTGCAACGGTACCAGCCCTAATTCTATTTTTTATGCTTCAGAGGTATTTTGTCCAAGGTGTTTTAGGTTCTGTAAAACAATAAGAATTTTATTTCGAAAAGTTAATTCAAATGTGGGAAAAAGTTCCCCACTTTCTTTCAAGAGTTTATTTTAGCAACTAGTAAATGCCTGTCACAAATTAAAAATCCGGGTTAATGCATTTTTTGAAGTTTATATAATGTGTGAATGTGATAAAATTAAAGGTATTAGGAAGCGAAAATTATTGGGGGGAAGCAGAAAGTTGAATTCTGTAAAAAAACGAAATCAAAAAACTTATTAAGGTGGTAATTAAATGCCTATAAATTTTGATAAAGAAACGAAGAGATGGCTTTTGGAAACAGAAAATATGGGTTACGTTTTTGGATTAGATGATCAAGGAAAAATTAAAAATTTGTACTGGGGATCAAAGTTGCCAAGGGTTCAAGACTACCCAGAAGTTAAAGATCTAATTTTAATGGACAGATACACGTGGAACGATGAGTTTTCTGTAAGAGGAGAAAAGAACAATGTAGAGCATTGTTTGAAAGTTGAGTATTGCGATGGTGTTAGGGATGTTGTGTTGAATTACAAAAGTTTTGAAGTGAGTGGTAATGATCTAGTAATCAGGTTAAGCGATGATCATTATAATTTGAGCGTAAATCTTTTCTACAAGGTGATAGAGAAGTACGATATCATAGAAAGATGGGTTGAAATCGAAAATAATTCTAATCAAGAAATAAAGATAGAAGATATGAAATCTGTCTCGTTGTATGTTGAAAATGATGAAAAAGCAAAATTAAATTATCTTACAGGTATGTGGGGGAGTGAATTTCATTTAAGAAGGGAAGAAATAAACGAGGGAAGCAAAGTTTTGGAGAGTAGGGTTGGGAAAACAAGCGCCTATCTAAATCCTTTTTTTGCGATCGATTACTCTGCTGATGAAGATCATGGAAAGGTATATTTTGGTGAATTAGCCTGGAGTGGTAATTGGAAGATAGTAGTGCAAAAACGTATATACGAAAGAATAGCTATAATCGGAGGTATAAACGACTGGGATTTTAGTTATATATTAGAACCCTCAGAAAAGCTTACTGCTCCTAAATTCGTGTTTGGTTTTTCAGACGAGGGTTTTACAAAGGCTAGCCAGAATATACATCATTACCAGCTCGATTATATACTGCCAAAAGATAAAGCACACATATTAAGGAAGGTTTTATACAATTCTTGGGAAGCAACGACGTTCAATGTGAACGAAGAAAATCAAAAAATATTGGCTGAAAAGGCTGCAAAGATTGGTGTGGAACTTTTTGTTATAGACGATGGATGGTTTGGGAAAAGAAACGACGATCATGCTGGGTTAGGTGATTGGTATGTGAACAAAGAAAAATTCCCAAATGGTTTGCAACCTTTGATAAGCTATGTTAAGTCCTTGGGAATGGATTTTGGTATATGGGTAGAACCAGAGATGGTTAATCCTGACAGTGAATTGTATAGAAAACACCCTGACTGGGTTATTAGTTTTCCAAATAGGCCAAAGTCGCTTGAACGAAATCAATTGATGCTTAATTTGGCACGAGAAGATGTGAAAAAGTTCATCGTAGATTTCATGGATAATCTTTTAACACAGAACGATATAGATTTCGTTAAATGGGATATGAACAGACATGTTTTTGAGTCAGGATGGATGCAAGTGGAACCGAGAAAACAAAGAGAAATATGGGTTAAATACGTGTGGAACTTATACGAGATTTTGAAATATTTGAGAGAAAAGCATCCCCAAGTTACTTTTGAAAACTGCTCCAGCGGTGGTGGAAGAGTTGATATAGGCTTAATGCAATATTCGGATCAAGTATGGACAAGCGACAACACAGACCCATTTGACAGGTTAGAAATCCAAGAGGGTTTTTCTTATGCATACGCACCGAAAATAATGATGGGGTGGGTAACTGACTGGGGAGGAAAAGATACTTATCCTTTGGCATACAGATTTCATTCATCAATGATGGGATCTTTGGGAATCGGTGCGGATTTAAATAAATTCTCTGAAAAAGATTTCGATTTGGCAAGGCATCAAGTTCAGTTGTATAAAGAGATAAGACAGATAGTACAAGAAGGCTATCAATTCAGGCTTTCTTCTGTTATAAATGAAAGATATTTTGCGGTGGAATATTTGAGTAAAAACAAAGATGAAGGTGTTTTGATATATTTAAGGAATCCAAGAAGGTTTGGTTTGTTTGATAGGGTGGATGTCAAACTAAAAGGTTTGGAAAACGATGCTGTATACACTGTTTATGAAGGACTTCAGGGTGAAGAAAAAGAGATAATTAAATTATCTGGAAAGGCATTGAAAGAAAGGGGAATTATAATAGAGGATTCCTCTAAAGATTTCTTCGAAACTGGAAAAGCAACTCATTTTTATAGCAGAATATTGAGGTTTAGAAAGAGAGATTAATAATTCGTCAAGATATTAAAATAAAATAAAAAGATGGGGCATCTATTAAATTACCCCATCTTTTTATTTAAAAAATTTCATTTATGGTGGCGGCGAAGAGATTCGAACTCTTGACACTACGGGTATGAACCGTATGCTCTAGCCAACTGAGCTACGCCGCCATATAACAAATGGTAGCGGGGGTAGGATTTGAACCTACGGCCTTCGGGTTATGAGCCCGACGAGCTACCAGACTGCTCCACCCCGCACCAAGTAATGTAGTATAATTAAGTTAAATGGTGCCGAGAGTCGGACTCGAACCGACACGGGTATTCCTACCCAGCGGATTTTAAGTCCGCAGCGTCTACCAATTCCGCCATCTCGGCATTAATTCCAAAGATAAGTCTATCATAAAAAGTAAAGTTTGTCAATACCTCATCGACCATTTTAATTTTCTAAAAAATTATATTATAATTGAATGAGTATTTAAAAAATCAAAGGAGTGATTTGGGGATGACAATTAAAGGATTTAGAAAATTGTTTGTATTGATATTTTGTCTATCGATTTCTTTATCGATTTTTTCTTCTTCTGTTTATACACCACCAAAAGACCTTTATCAGGTAGAAACAGAGAATTACAGGTTTGTTTTTGAGAAGGATCTTTATTATTTTTACGAAGAAATAGTCGATACCGCTGAAGAGTTGTATGCAAAGTATACTTATTTTTATGATTCAAATCCTGGTAAAATCACGGTTTATATTTTAGACGATGTTGATTTTACAAACTCTTTTGCTTCCACAGGTACAAATGTGATAAGACTTTACGTTAATCCTCCAGAGGATTTTTTAGCGTTGGGGGGAAATGTAGAAGATTGGGGTAAATTTGTTTTTTCTCATGAGTTGAATCACATTTTTTATGGAAATGATGTTAGAGATCCTTTTATATATTGGATTCCCAGTAAATTGATTAAAAATACGCTTAACATGTATCATCAGCCGAGCTATTTGCATGAGGGTCTTTCTATTTACATGGAAAGTAAAGAGTTTGGGGGAAGATTTGAAGACGATCTCTTTAATATGTATCTAAGATCTGAGATATTGAGTAACAACTTCCCGAGATATTATTTGGGATCAGGTTCTTCAATCGATATATGGAGTCCTGCTGGTTTTAACTATATGTATGGAACAATTTTGGTGAAAGAAATAGTGAATAATTACGGAGAGGGTGCACTTAGAGAGATAATAAGGGTCTTAAATACAAACGCTTTTAGCAATTTGGATGAAGCGTTTTATTGGGTAACAGGGGATAGTTGGACCAGATTTTTAGCGGATATTAAGCAAAAATATCTTAATGAATACGATCGATTAAATGAAAAAGGTTACAAATTATCTTGGTTAAAAATCGATGACACTTATCAAAATACAGGGAATCTTAGAACAGACGGAGTTTCTCTTTACGGATATTTGGTTATGCCCGCTCAACCAAAGGGTATATACAAGGATAACGAGTTAATTAAAAAGGCAGTAAGTTCATTCGATGTAAATTCAAGAGGTGACCTTCTGTACTTAGTGACTACCTACAATATGGGATATTACACAAACAAATTGTATTATGATTGTGATTGCCCAAACGGTGAAAGGCTAATAGATGAAAGGGTTAAAGCTTTTGGTTTTGTGGGAAACGATAAGATAGCTTATTCAAAATTAGACAAAGGCTTGACTGCTTTGTATTTGTACGATTTAAATACTAACGAAGCAAAAAAGTTAATAGATTTTGGTAAATATGTTTTTAACGATATTGTGGGAAAAGAAGATATAATATATTTTTCCGCTAATTACAATAACCAAACGGATATCTATTCATATGATCTATCATCAGAAAAGATTTATAAAATTACCGATGATGAAGTTAAAGAACTTGGGTTATTTATCGATAATGATTTTATATATTATTCAGCTAATTACGAAGATGGGATATACAATATTTATAGGTTAAACACAAATAGCAGGGCAATTGAACGCTTGACAAATTATTTAAGCGGTGGTTTTGAACCAGTAGTTTTGAAAGATAGATTGTACCATTTAGTTTACGATCATGAGGGATACCATTTGAGTTATTTAGATTTAGAAAATGCAGTTAAAGAAAGTTTTGTTTTGCAAAGCACGTTTGAACAAGTTGAGTTTGAGAGTTATGAAATATATTATCCTGAAGATGTTGAAGTAAAAGAATACACCTTTGAAAATCCTTATATAGTACCCTTTCCAATTTTAGCCGTTGATACAGATGAGAATATTTTATATGGAGCGGGTGCATTTTTCATCAGCGAGGCTATGAACTACATAGGGTTTGTAGATGTGTATTCATATGGAAACGAAGTTTATGGAGATTTATCCTTGACCTTTGATTATTTTACAACTAACAGCATAACTCTGAGCTTGATAGAAGAAGATATTCTAACAAGTTTTTATATTTCCAATAGTTCCCTTTGGTATTTAGGAAATACGATAAATACATACCTGGGAGGTGGAGGTTTATTTAAAAACACAACTTTTGAATCGTATGTCTTAGATTCTGTTTTTCAAATAGGTCCTTACACTGTTAACAATTACAATATTTATGAAATGGGGTTAGGAATCACGTATGATTCAATTTCTGGTATAAAAGCAAATTTAGATAAGCCTTTTGTTGTGTTTGATACGAAGATTAATCCTTACATTGGGTATGAGGATGAATCTATATACGCTGGAAGTAAGTTAGAAAAGATACTATGGAGGCCATATATATCCTTCGAATCTGGAAAGTATAGGTTCGATGGAATAAAGGCAGGAGGAGATATCAAGTATGATTTTGGACAAGAAGAATTTGATTATCTCGCTTACGTTCAATTTGATCTGAGTATCTTATATTGGTTGAACGTACCATTGCAAATAAACAGCGATATGTTCAAACCAAAATAAATAAGTTAATTACTTTTTGCTTTTCCAAAATTTTCTGAGCATTTCCCTATTTACGACGAACATAACAGCCGTGAATAGCCAGGTAAACCCTAAAGACATAGACATCGTCAAACTAAATTCTTTTAAGAGTTCTCCTCTAGAAAATTGAAAACTCAAGAAAGAGAGCGTTGTTGTAGAAAGTGAAAACGTGATAGATTTTAATATATTCCAAAAGTTTGTCTTATTATTGCTGAATGTATGGTATAGATGTAGGAATCCATCTATACCTATACCAAAGATTAACGGAAAAGTTAGAACGGTTACGAAAGTGGCCCGTATTCCTATTAAATATGACACACCAAAAGTCGCCAATACGGAAATTATCAGGCTAAGCATAGCTTCAGATGGTTGAACAATATTTTTTCTTACAATAGCAGTTATACCCCATATGGAGATGAAAGATAAAAATAATGGTATATAAAATCTCTGTCTGATCATCTCCATTATTTTATATGTGGCTTTTGGTAAGCCTAGAATGTTTTCTCCCTTTTCCCCCAATGCGTCAAAGAAAATTTTTATTCCATTGTTACTCCAAAGGCTGAACTTGGGAGTCACTTCTAAAAGAAGATATTTTTGACCATCCTTCTCTATTAAAAAATTACCTCTGAGATCCTCAGGGAAAATATCCATTATGTTCAAAGTAAAATGGTAAAGGTCAGAAGAGCGTGCTGCGGCATCTATCAGTTTTAGACTGTCAGAATATAGATTATACTTTTTTAAGATAGATATCATTATTGGATTGTTTATAACTTGAGATAAACCTTCAAGTTGCGTTTTTATCTTAGAAAATTCTCCAAGATTTTCTTGAATTATGTCTGGCAAACTGTTGACAGATTCCACAACCCCCGTATCTAATAATTCTTTTTTGACTGTTTCAATATCTTCATCAACTCTCATTAGATATTGCAACGTATCAAAGGAAATATTTCCAAAATGTTCTAAAATTTGTTCTCCAACCTTTACAGATTCTGAATTGGAAGAGATTAGCCCTGGAGGCGTATACGAAAAATTAGTGTAATTAATTAGGCCCAAAACGCTTAAAATCGAAACCGCTGGAACTACTACAATAAAGATCGTTTTTGAGTTTTTTGATATGAAGTGAGGGAATTTTTTAAAAGCATTGTCTATTTTGGACGTAAAAGGGGAAACTTTTATTTTTACTTTTAAAGCGTAAATTAATGTTGGGACAAAAAAAATCATTATAAAGAAAAAAACCAATAAACCCATTGAGCTAACTATTGCTAACTCGTTAAAAGCAGGTAATCCCATGAAAAAAAGCGTTAAGAAAACTATGATAGTAGTTATCATTCCAAAAAAGAGAGGTAAAAGAAGTCCTTTGTAAGTAGAAGCCAATGCTGTAGTGAAGTCACCGTTATCCTCAATTTCTTTTGAAAATCTCGTCATCACATGAATTCCATAGGCTATTCCCAAGCCTAGAGTTATTGCCATGACAAAAGACGTCACTATATTCAATTCTCCAAAAGTTAACGTGATGAGCCCCATCGTTAAAAGTGTAGATACTATTAATCCTAAAAGTACAATCATAGAAGAAGTGAAATTACCAAATGCGAAAGCGAATAAAATAGTGATGAATATAATCGATAAGGTTGTTGTTAATCTAAAATCTTCCATGACCGTACGATTAGATTCGTATTCTGTGACGTAAGAATTAGTCAAACCTGTTTTTATGTTGAAAGTCTTTTCGATATCAGTCAAAATTGAATCCACTTTTGGAACAATGTAGTTGACATAATCTAAATCAGAGGAAGGTTTGGTGAAAGTAAGTCCCATAATCATAACTTTTCCATCTGGGGATAAAGTGTAGTAGGAACTTATTAAATCAGTATTTCCATCAGTTTGGAGAATATTTTCTAAACCATAAATATCTTCCAAAAAACTATCCAATTTTTCAAATAATTCAAAATTGTAAGTGAAATTTGTACTTAATAAACTGCCGAAATTTTGTAAGTTCTCATACATTGTGTATATCAAATCCGTTTGGCTTAAGTTTATGATGCCATATGAAAAAAGGAAGGATAGATCCGTTTGAACAAAACTCAAAAAGGTAGGTTCATTTAGTATCAAATCGTGAAAGGTTTCTGCAATTTGTGAAGGTTGGACACTATCGTTGATAAAAAATGCAGTAACCATAATATCTGAGCCTTCAAGAAATGATTGTTCTTCAAGAAGTTCAACAACAACTTCTGAGTCTTGAGGGAGTATTTTCAACAAATCTGAGTTCACTCTCAATTTCGTTGAAAAAAAACCAAAGATAATAGTAAAGACAAAAACTACGGCTATTATGTAATAAGCATTTCGGGTGATAAAATTAGCAAGTTCTAAAAAGAAGTCTTTTTTTTCTCTCACAATAACCACCATACCAGAAAAATATCAAGGGCAAAGCCTAAAATTAAAGAATAATAATTTTTCTTTTTTAAATCTATATAAAATCTTAAAATGATTACCCATAAAACAGAGAAATAGAGAAAAGGCTTTCCTAATAAACCTAAGGTAATAGGAGAAACGGAAGAAATGTATGCATATAGTAAATTAGAATCAGAAGAAAAAAGCATCCTTATCCCCGAACTTAAATAAGAAAAAAGCAGAATAAAAATTAGCAATTTAAGTTTGGAAACGTCAAAACGTCCCACTTCAAATAGTTGCATATTTCTCAAAAATATCGGAGAAAAAAGGTAAAATAATGTTATAAGAAATGGAATAAAAAAAGATTTTTTTGTTACATTGAAAATATTTTTTGGGTTTATAAGGGAATTGAAAAAATCTAAAAATATATTTGGCATTTTTTCATCCTTCAAAGACAAGAACTGAAACATTAGGTTCAATATCTATATTTTCCTGTCTAAAAACATCCAGCAGAGGGTTCACTGCGGGATTGTTAAGTAAATCCTCATCTACGATAACCCCACCATATTCGTTCAATGAATTCAAAATATCCCTATTGAAAGAATACGATCTATAATCCTGTTGTGTGAATAAGTTATACCTGGATTTCATTATGTTTATTGTGTTATCATCAAATTTTTCAAGGTTCAAAACATATATCTTTGGAGTTAATTCTAAGTATAAATTATCTGTTATAAGTTGATAGTAGCCTAAAGTTAAACCATATAATTCGTAGTCGTTTCTTGATTCTTTGTATCTAACCCCAGTGGAGATAATCAAACTTCTGAAATCATCGTAAGCATTTTTAGTAACAGGTTTAATAGTTAGTTTGTTGTTTCTAAAATCAAATTTTAAAGTTCCTACGAAAACCCCATCATCCATTATATTACGAGTGATGATCGAAAGGTTGTTCACATCATTTAATTGATCATTTAAAAAAGAAATATCATAATTGACATTTTTTACTGTAAATTTGGGAGATTTTTCTATATTATAATTGGTACTTTCTATTCGACCCATTGAGAGATATAAACCAATTGACAAAGAAAAGAATAATAAAAAAATAGATATAACCCATCCATAAAAACGCAACTTAGTTACCTCCAGTTAAAAAGTCCAATGCAGTTTTCAGTTGCAAATCTTCTTCAATATTTAGAACAGGTTTTTCTGTTGTCGTGTAGAAAGCTTGAGTTGCTTCTTCTTCAGATATTTCTGTCATAGAGATGACTTCCCTTTCTGGATTACTTACCTCTATATCAGGTTTTATCCCTTTTAAATGAATATCTGATCCACTTGGAGTGAAGTAATGAGCTATAGGTAACCAAATTTCTCCTCCCGTGGATAAGCTAAATGTGTTCTGTACTGCCGCTTTTCCATACGTTGTTTCTCCAATGACGGTCGCTACACCATTATCTTTAAGGGCCCCAGTTAAGATCTCTGAAGCGGATGCCGAACCTTCATTAACCAACAAAACAATAGGGATATTATGTAAAAAACTATAATAATTACCGGGAATAGTTGGAATTGTTTCTTTTGTGCCATCAAAATATTTAACACTAACTACTTCCCCGCTTTTTAAAAACATTGAAGTAATATCAACAGCTGATTGTAAAAGGCCACCCGGGTTATTTCTTAAATCGATAATTAATCCCTCTATGTTCTGACTTGATAAATTATTTAAAGCTTCACTCATTTCTTGAGAGCTAGTTTTAGCAAAATTGGTGAGTAATATGTAGCCTAAATTTTTATTTTGGTATTCTATCGTATCGAATTTTACAGTCTTAGTTTCTATTATTTCTCTTATCAATGTTACATTCTTTGGTTCATCCCATGAGTCACGGTATATTTCCAGGGTAACTTCCGTTCCGGGTTCGCCCCTCATTAACGAAGCTGATTTGTTAAGGCCGAGTTCGGATGTAGGGGTACCATCAACCGATAAAATGTAATCGTTAGGCATTAATCCTGCTCTTTGTGCAGGAGTTCCATTCATAGGTGAAACGATAATAACTGCATCCATTTCATAATCGTATCTAATAGTTAAGCCTACCCCACCGTATTTGCCTTCTATGTCTATTTGACTTTCTTCTGTCTCAACGGAATCCAGATACCAGGCAAAAGGATCCTCAAGTCCTTTCATCATACCTTCAATTGCAGAATCTACTATTTTGTCATAATCAACATTGCCTTTTTCATAATAATAATTGACTATGTAGTATAGCGTTGAGTAAATAGGTTCTTCGAACTTATCTAAATAGATTTGTGTTACAGAATCCATTTGATAACTGTTAGAAACAGAGTCTGCAAAAATCCAAGAAGTAATAAATAAACCAAAAATTATTATTACAGATAGCAATTTTTTCTTTTTTTTACTCATCTAAGTCTCTCCTTGATAAAAATTTTTATATGGTCCACAATCATATTTCTCTAAATTTGGATAAAACTTGTATTAATTCGTCTAACATCTTTTCATTTCCAGATTCTTCATACTCTAATATACAACTTTTCGTGTAACCTTTCATTATTTCTTCAGCGGTTTTATTTAAAGCTCCTTTCACTGCAGATAACTGGGTCAATATATCTGCACATCTCCTCTCTTCTTCCAACATTTTTTGAAGGCCCCTAACCTGACCTTCTATTCTTTTTAAACGCCTGATTAAATTATCTTTGTCGTAGTTTGAAGACATGTATACACCTCTCAAAATTAAGATGTCTATAATTATTTAGGCATAAGAAACAAAAAGATTCGTTTCTTTTACATCTTTATCTTTCAAAACGTAGTCATTAAGCTCCTCTATATCCATTTCCATCATTTTTTTGAACTCTTTTCCAGAAATATTCTCTTTATTGTACAGATAAATAGCTAAAAGGTCAAGTCGTTTTCTATTTTCTGACAGTAAGTTCTTAGCTTTTTCATAACTGCTAAGAATAAAATTCTTGATTTCTGAATCAATTTCTTTGGCAGTCTCTTGGGAAAAATTCTTCATTCGAGTTATTTCTCTTCCTAAAAATATTTCTCCTTCTTCTTCCCCCCATGCAATGGGTCCGATCTTTTCACTCATACCTAATTGGGCAACCATTTCCCTTACTAGCTCGGTGGCTCTTTTTAAATCGTTTCCAGCTCCTGTCGTGATTTCGTTGAATACAATTTCTTCAGCAGCTCTTCCACCTAACATACCGACTATTTTATCCTTTATTTCTGGTTCTGTGATTAAAAATCTATCTTCAGTCGGAAGTTGCATCGTGTAACCTAAAGCCGCTTGTCCGCGAGGAACTATAGTGATTTTGTGAACAGGATCCGCATAAGGTAAAAGATAACCTAATAAAGCATGGCCCAATTCGTGATAGGTAATAACTTTCTTCTCTTTTGGTGTTATCTTGCGTGATTTACGAGCAGGGCCAACGATCACCCTTTCTATTGCCTCTTGGAAATCATCGTTAGTTATGTGATCTCTGCTGTCTCTCGCTGCTAGTAAAGCTGCTTCATTTACCATATTTTCTAAATCAGCTCCGACAAAACCAGGGGTACTTTGAGCCAAACTTTTAACGTCTATATCGTCTGCGATTTTTTTCCCCCTTAGATGAATCTTTATAATTTCTTCTCTAGCTCTCAAATCAGGTACATCTAAGAATATTTTTTTGTCGAACCTGCCCGGTCTTAAGAGTGCTTTATCTAAGATGTCTGGTCTATTTGTTGCAGCCATTACTACTATGCCTTCTCGGGGGTCAAAGCCGTCCATTTCAACCAGCAAAGCGTTCAAAGTTTGTTCCCTTTCATCATGACCTCCACCCAAGCCTGTTCCTCTTTGCCTTCCAACGGCATCCAGTTCGTCGATGAAAATTATTGAGGGGCTGTTCTCTCTTGCTTCTTTAAAAAGGTCTCGGACTCTAGCTGCTCCCACACCTACAAATAATTCTACGAAATCGGAACCCGACATAAAATAAAACGGCACGTCAGCCTCCCCTGCAACAGCTCTAGCTACCAAAGTTTTTCCTGTACCCGGAGGTCCTGACAAGAGAACACCTTTAGGCATTTTTGCCCCCAATGCACTAAAGTTTTTAGGATCTTTTAGAAAATTAACTATATCTTCTAACTCTTCCTTAACTTCGTCGATTCCAGCCACGTCGTTGAAAGTAATTTTGTTTCTTTTAGAATCGTATCTTCTGGCAGGGTTTCTCCTGTAATTGGCTCCTGGTATTCCTTCTCCAGTTCCAGATCTTCTGAACATCCAAAACCAAAAAAACATTAGTATTATTAATGGCAACATATAGATAAGCATAGTAACCCACCAACTTGCCCCGGTGTTTTGAATATACTCGACCTTAATGCCATCATTTGCCAATGCCCTTACGTAAGCCTGATCCATAAGCAAAGTTGGGGCGTAAACCTGAAAAAGTTGGCCATTTTTGGCTTTTGCTTGGATTAAACCACTTGTGTCGATCTGCAAACTTATAATTGTGTCTTGATTTATCAAATTCACTAGATCGGTGTAACTTATTTCAGTTATGTTCGAGGTATTCAATTGAGAAATACTCATAAAGATAAGCATAGCTAGAATAAAATATATAAACAATGGTCCAATTAGGGACCCTCTTCTGTTTTGATTGTTATTCATAAAAGCCTCCTTATAAATAAAATTTTATTTCACTTATATTTTATAATAATATTATAACATTTGCAAATGTTATAAAAAATTTCTTTTTACCAGAATTTGAAGAGATAAATTGTTAACAATTAGAGATTGTTAAAAAATATATTGTATTGGGGGAAAATGGATTTTTTAAGCTATATTTAAGTGAAAGATTTTATACTAGAAGTATATTTGTGAATTTATTATTTTAAAAAATAACGATAAAAGGAACAAATCGTTTCACTCTTCCTTATGGGTGGGGAGCGGGGCGAAGGGGCGCTAATAAAAGTTTTAGAGTTTTTAAAAAATATTACAAAAAACAACCAAAGGAGGAAAAAAGATGAAGAAAGTAGTATTGATAGCATTTACACTGATTTTAGTGACGGGGATGTTTTCAGCAGGTTTAACAGAGGTATTTGATACAGCCAAAGCAAGTAGTACCATATACAAAACTGCGCAGCTCGATCTCGAAAAAACTAACCTTGACTACAACAAAACTAAGATAGAGGCAACAAACAGAAAGTTAGAATTAAGTGGGGAATTAAGTTATTACTCAGGTCTTTCAAACTACAATAATTCTATGAAAGATTACTATGGTGACATAGTAGACAGAGTATTGGATGTTTACGTAGAAGAAATCAACGTAAAAACTGCAGAATTGCAATTAAAAAACGCCCAGATAACTTACGATAACAACGTTGAATTGTTTAACAACGGATTGATCTCAGAAGACGACCTTAAAAGTTCTGAACTCGATGTAAGCGATGCACAGAACAATTTGGAAAGCGCACAATTAAATTTAGAAACCGCTATAGACAACTTAAAAGAATTATACGAAGGAGATTATAACCAAATAGAAATAAACATTCCAACCTATGAAGGCATATTCGTAAGTGACGAGGAATATCTAAAAAACAACTATAATTTAAAAATGGCGCAAACAAACATAGAAATTTCACAATACGATCTCAGCAACTTACCTGCCAACGCATCATCTTACGATAAAAGAATAGCAGAGATAACCTACCAAAAAAATACCTTAACTTTGCAAGACACTCAAGATACATTGATCGAAGCACATAAAACAACAAAAAATAGTATAGAAACTCTTTACAAAAGTTTGAAAAACTCAGAAGAAAGAACGAACTTAGCTCAAAGCACATACAACGACACAATGGATAGATTCAACAGAGGGTTGGTATCTGAAATGGAATTAAACACTTCGAACATAAATTATCTAACATCACAAAGGAATTATTATGAAAATGTAAGAAATTACATAAAAGCATACATCAACTACATAATAGACACAGGAAGGAGCCTTGAGGAGGTAGGATTGTGAAAAAACTTATAGTTTTAGTAATAACCCTTCTCGTAGGAATCCTGAGCATATTTGGGATGACGTTCGAAGAGTTATACCACCAAAACTTAGAGAAAAGTTCAGCCTATACCCAAGCGGAGTTGAACTTAAGAAGCGCACAATTAGAGATGAATAAAATAGATAACTTCTTTGTTCCATATTTAGGAATATCTGTTGATACAATAGAAACAACGATAGATCCCTCTGGAACAGGAATAACCGTTGGTGGGTTGGTTTTTGATTTTAAAGAAGAAGAGGAAGGATATATAAAAAGTTACGTAATTTCTTTGGATGTAAACTTCTTAGAAGTATGGGGAGCAAAGGTAGGTGCCTCGTTTCCTTTTACTTTAAATACAGATGAATGGACGATAGACACTCCTCAAGCAACAGAGATAGCAATCTCCTTATCGCGTGATCTAACAATCATTGACAGGGCGGAAAGGTTGAAAACTGAAAGCAGTTACTACGATGCACTCTCTAAATACTACATGGTTCAAACGAATGAACTCATAACGACGATCGAAGATGTATTCACCAGACATTACAACGAAGAGATGATTCAAACGTATCAAGACGAAATAGAAATACTGAACCAACAATACAATTTATCAACCGATGAAGACGAAAAAGAAAGCTTAGAAAAACAGATACTAACCGCTCAAAAGAATTTAGAAACTTTAAGAGTAAGCAATGCGCCCTTAGAATACTTTGAATACACAGATGAACTATACGACCAAACAAAGGATACGGTAGAAAGAATAATAAACGATAATCAAAAGTATCCAACGAATATTGAAGAAAGGTTAGATTTAAAAGCGTTACAACTTCAAAAAGAGGCAACGGAAATAGAAAGTAACTTCTGGTTCATTCCTTACCTGCCTTTCAATACGGTAAGTGTGTCTATGAATCCATTTTTTGAAGAAGGAGAAAATTTGAATAATAATTTGAGTATAAGTGTGGGATTTCAACTAGCTATATTAGATAAAGGGGAAAGAAAGTTGGCGTCTGATACTATGAAAACAAACGTTGCCGCTTTGACATACGATGAAAGTATGTTAGAAGTGGAAAATGCGATAAGAAATTTGGAAACAACAAGAAAAACTTTGAATTATGACGTTAAAATAAAACAAATAGATTTAGAAAACACTATGGAAGATTACAATAAAAACAAAGAGTTAAATGATCAAGGATATATAACGAAAGAGAAATTAAAATTATCAGAAATATCGTTGAGAAGGGCACAATTAGCCAGTGAAAAGGTGGAAACCGACATTCTGACAAACGAATTAAGAATGATGCAGCAATACTATGTGGACATATGGGGTGATATAAATTGAAAAAAAGAGGAAAGATAACGATATGGACAATAGTGATAATAGCTATAGTCATGGTAGTAGGGATAATATTTTTCCCGAGGCAAAGTTCACTTACAAATTCTGAATCAAGTGGATTACCACCAGTATACTTAGAATATGAAGTGAAATCAGACGGTGTAGGAGATTCGATTGAAGTGGTGGGAAATATAACCGCTGAGATTGAATCCGTAATTCCAAAAGTTTCCGGAGAAATAGTCGAAGTATACGTAGAAAAAGGGGACGTGGTTGAAGAAGGTCAGATATTAGCTAAAATAGATGATCTTGACTATCAAATAGCATATTTGAATGCCTTAAATGATTACGAATCATCAACCAACGTAGGTGAACGGATGAAAGAAGTAAAGAGGTTACAGTTGGAAAAAGCAAAGAAGAATTTGGAAGAAACTGAAATAAAATCTCCTGTTTCAGGAATAGTAAACACTGTAAATATTTCAAAGGGAGATATGGTTGGGACAACATCCGCTATTTTGACGATAGTGGACAGAAGTACAATAAAAGTTGAAACTGCTGTTGATGAAATAGACTTCCCGCTTATAAATGAAGGCATGGACGCAACGATAAGAATAGATCCTTTGAATCTAGAAGAACCGGGCAAAATAACATGGATTAGTCCAACTACTCAAACGGATATGGGCGTAGTTGTTATACCCATTGAGATTGAATTTACACAAAATAATGCTCAAAATCTCTTAACTCCAGGAATAACGGCGGATGTCGAAATAGTTACCTTAAAATTGGAAAACACTGTGGCAGTACCTAAAGATGCCATTCACGAAGGGGCTAATGGAACAAAAATAGTATACAAAAAAACTTCAGAAGGTGGTATGGAACCTGTTCAAGTACAAACTGGGAAAGAATCGGATAGCATGATAGAAATAACCCAAGGTTTAAAACCGGGAGATAAGGTTTTGATATTGCCATCTCAAGAGGAAGCACAAAGAATAATGCAAAATTATGGTATTCCAATGGGGATACCCATGGCTCCAGGTACCGTACCACAAGGCCCTGGCGGAGGTACTGGAAGAGGTGGATTTTGATGGCGGTAATGGAACTGAAAGAGGTATGGAAGATATACGATGTAGGAGAAGTGAAAGTTGAGGCACTACGTGGTGTATCTTTTGGTGTTGAAGATGGCGAATATGCAATAATAATTGGACCTTCAGGAAGCGGTAAATCAACTTTGTTACAACTGCTTGGTTGTTTGGATAAACCTTCGAAAGGACAGATATACATCGAAAATGTGGAAGTGTCCAAAATGAAAGATAGAGAATTGGCAAGAGTAAGAAACAAAAAGATAGGATTTGTATTTCAAAGTTTCAATTTACTTCCAAAGTTGAGTGCATTAGAAAATGTTGAACTTCCTTTAATATATGCGGGTATGCCTCAGAAAAAAAGAAGGGAGATAGCAAAAGAGCAATTAGAGTTAGTAGGGCTAGGTGACAGAATAAATCATAGGCCAACTCAACTATCGGGTGGACAACAACAAAGAGTAGCAATAGCAAGGGCTTTAGCTAACGATCCAGCATTTCTTTTGGCGGATGAACCGACCGGGAATCTTGATACTAAAAGTGGAGAAGAAATTCTTCAAATATTTAGGAAGTTAAACGATATGGGTAAAACGTTAGTCGTTGTTACTCATGACTTAAAAATGTTGGATGAAGGTTCCAAAATAATAAGATTGTTGGATGGGAAGATCCAAGCGATTGAGGTGAACACAGTTGGAAATACTTAAAGAGACCTTTAGATCTTTGCGTTCTAACAAGTTGAGAACGTTTCTTTCAATGTTGGGAATAATAATAGGTGTTGGTGCGGTAATGACTATAATTGCCATAGGTGATGGGGCAAGGCAAGAAATAAACAATACCGTTTCTTCTCTTGGATCAAACATCATTATGGTTAACTCAACTGTGTATTCCAGATTTTCATCCCAGCCACTTGAATTTCAGGATGCTATTAACATTAAAAATATGGTTCCACAAGTAAAAGATGCCACGGGTGTTTTGAATTCAAATCTGACAGTAGAAAGTGGTGGTGAAACCACCTCTGGATCGGTATTTGGAGTTATGACTAGTTTTTTTGATATAATGAATTTAGAGGTTGCTTCTGGAAGAAGGTTAGAGGAAACTGATGAAGAAGAGTTAAATTCAGTTGCCGTTATAGGTTATAATATAGCTAATGAATTATTTGGTAGTCAAAATGTTGTTGGTGAACGAATCAATGTTATTCAAAGTGGAGATTCTGGTAGTAGAAAAGTTTCTTTTGAAATAGTTGGCGTTTTGGAAAAAACAGGCAGCAGATTGTTGTTTAACGTTGATGATATGATAATACTCCCACATAATGTAGCAGATTATAGGCTGTTTCATATGAATGGAAGAACGAGTTCTATTTTTGTATCAGCAGTGGATGAAAACTCTGCACAGTTGGCAACTATGGGGACCGATTTTTATCTTTATAGAAAATTTGGAGATTCTGATAAGTACAGTATATTAAGTCAAGATGCTATTTTAGAAGCTGTAAACCAAATAACTGGTATAATGAATGTGATACTTGTGGGAATAGCGGCAATTTCTTTAGTTGTAGGTGGAATAGGAATAATGAATATTATGCTCGTCACCGTTAAAGAAAGAACCAGAGAGATAGGTATAAAGATGGCTATTGGAGCCACAAGACATAGGATTTTGATGGAATTTTTAGTTGAGAGTATAGTTTTAACGGTCGTAGCTGGTATAATAGGTATGATATTAGGTGGGTTCCTTTCTGGTTTGATAGCATACTTTGGTAGAGCTTTTGGATTAACGGCGGTTATTACCTGGAAATCGATCGCTTTATCATTTGGGGTATCTGCAGGAATAGGTCTATTCTTTGGTATATACCCAGCAAATCAGGCATCAAAGTTGAGTCCAATAGAAGCGTTAAGATACGAGTAAAGAAGGTGTTTTATGTGGAAGATGTAAATTTTCCGAAAGCGTTTTTGTGGGGAGTAAACTCCCCTTTCTTTCCTCTTTTGGAAAATTCAAGGGAAGAAACGAAACAACGAATATTTGAAAATGCAGAAAAAGACTTAAGCGAACAATTATCCTTCTTGAAGAGTTTGAAAATTAACTCTTTTAGATTCAATTTAAATTGGGATTTGTTGTATCTTGATCCTTTTTATTCTTGCACCATGTATGATAATTTTATAGAACAACTACGTCAAAGGGAAATTGAACCTATAGTAAATCTCATCGACTTTGATGTTCTTTCGTACAATCAAAAAGAAATTATTGATACTATAGAAAACGAAGAAAATATCTCGAAATTTATAGAAATTATAGAAAAGATTGTCTCCTCTTTTAAATACAAGGTTCAATATTACATTATTTTGAATCATACAACCAAATACCTAAAAAGAAGATTTTTCAAAGGTACAGATGTTGATAAGACCGAATTAAATGAAACGGTTCAAAATCTTTTAAATTTTTACGATAAGAGTGTTCGTATTATAAAAAGTATTAACCCTTACGCTAAAGTATCGGTAAGTGAGGAATTCAATGTCGAGGAAGAAGAACAGTTAGATTTTGTTTTTTCTTTTATCGATGTAGTTGTTAAGGGGAAAAGCCCTTTTTTTGAAAACATGGCTTTTAAAAAGTCTGAAATAGATTTTATCGGGATAGATTTCAATGATTTAACTTCAAATTCAGAAGAATATACTTCTTTAATAAAAGAGCTTTCAAAAGAGAAGAATAACATTGATCTTGATGAAGTAATAAAAAGATTTTCTTCTAAATATTACCTGCCTTTTCTAATAACTGAGAATATATCAACTGTTGAGGACGATAGTTTAAAAAGCCGTTATTTAGTTAATAATTTATACAAGATTAATCAATCTTTGGAAAGTAATGTGAAAATTTTCGGATACATCTACAATTCCTTAAGTGATATTAAAATCAATAATCGTCTTTTAAAAACAGGTCTGTACAGAATAGACGATAAAAATAATTATATCAGTTTAAGAAACTTTGCAAAAGTCTATTCCAATATCATAGAAGATAATAGCATAAACGAAAGATACCTAAAATATATTGATTAGCTTATCGTAAAATTACAGATGCAGTAACTTGATTTCAAGGATACTATCATTCAATTCTATTTCTGCATATTCACCTTCGCAAAAAGCCCCTGGATTCAATATCAAAGTATCCTCTATTTCATATTTCTCTTGATAATGCGAGTGTCCAAAGACCATCAAATCGATCTTTTTATTAAAATATTTCAACAGTTTTTCAGGTATTGCACGACCAGTTTGATGACCGTGGATAAGACCTATTTTTTTGTCAAATAATTCTAAATACAATTTTTCGGGGAGTCGATTTTTTATATAAAAATCGTCCATATTTCCATACACAGCATGAAGTATGGGCTTTTGATTTTCTAAGTAATTCAGTACTTCGATATCCACGATGTCACCGAGTAAGAATATTTGATCATAAAGTCCAAAGTTTAATTTATCTAGGCTTTTCAAGTCTGATTTTATAGGAATATGTAGATCGCTAATTACAAGTATTTTCAAAGGTATCCACCTCCAAACGTTAAGGGGCAAGCCCCTTAAAAACCTCAAGTTCAAAATCAAAGTTTATTTAAAAAAATCTTTTTGCACAAGGCTGCAAAAGGGCAAGCTAAAATAGTTTCACTATGTTTATTTCATAAGGTGGTCTTATGACCATCTTTTCGGTAATTATCGCTGTAACTAATTCATTTGGAGTTACATCAAAAGCAGGGTTGTATACATTTACATCGTCTGTTACTAAACGAGTTTTGTGGCAAAATCTGACCTCATTATGGTTCCTTTCTTCGATGGGAATACCTTCCCCATTTTTTGTTTCTATGTCTATAGTAGAAAGTGGAGCAGCAACATAAAAAGGAATGCCGTGCCTTTTTGCAAGAACGGCTACAGAATACGTTCCAATTTTATTAGCAACATCCCCATTACGTGCGATTCTATCGGCTCCTACTATCACAGCATTTATTTTTCCTTGTTTCATTACCCAACCTGCCATGTTGTCTGTAATTAGTGTAGTTTTGATACCACTTTTAACCAATTCCCAAACCGTTAATCTAGCCCCTTGAAGGTATGGTCTGGTTTCATCTGCATAGACCTGGATATCTTTACCATTTTCTACTGCCGCTCTAATAACCCCTAAAGCGGTTCCATAATCAACAGTTGCTAATGCTCCTGCGTTGCAATGCGTCAAAACGGTGTCACCGTCGTTTAACAAAGCTTCTCCGTTCTTACCGATCTGTTTATTTATTTCAATATCTTCGTAGGCGATTTTCAGTGCTTCTTCTTCTAATATGGTGACAAGGTCATTTATTTCTTTTGTGGGAAGATTATCTTTTAAAAGTTTATCCATCCTGTTCAACGCCCAAAATAAGTTTACGGCAGTGGGGCGAGTTTTAGATAAACTGTTTTTTACTTCTTCTAATTTGTTTAAAAATAGATTTTTGTCAGAAAGATAGGAAAACTCTTTTGCCCCTAAAACAAAGCCAAATGCGGCGGTTGCTCCTATAGCGGGAGCTCCTCTTACAACCATCTCTTTTATTGAATTGGCAACATCCAAATAATTCTGACATTCTACATACTTTTCTTCTATAGGTAAATACCTCTGATCTATCAAAATGAGACTGTTACCTGTCCATTCCATTGTCATAGTTTTTATTTTTTCCATTTGTTGCCTCCTAAACATTTTGATTTTAAAATCTCTAAAGCTTCTTTCAGCGCCCCTTCGCCCCGCTCCCCACCCATAAGGAAGCTTAGAAGAATTAG
>NZ_AUPG01000013.1:0-41284 GCF_016772115.1 Petrotoga sp. 8T1HF07.NaAc.6.1 | reverse complement strand
TTTTATATATTTATATTAATAACATAAAACCTTATAGGGTGTCTCAAAAATTGACCCACAACTGGGTCAAAATTTGACCCAAAACTGTCCCAATTTTTAACCCACCTTGTCCCAAAAAATTTATCCTCTGAGGGAGGAGGGTGGGAACAGATAATCAAATAAGCTTTATAAACAACGGGAATCTAAAAGGCCAAGCCTTTAAATAAGGGATCATAAGGGACGTAGTCCCTTCCACAAAGGGTGGCGGGCGGGAATAGATAAATAGTAAACAATTATTTACCACAATTTAAGTATTCTTACGGATACTATTAGTGGAGGTGAGAAAATGAAAGAAATAGTTGGATTAATCCCTGATCTTGTAAAAATGGTGGAAGTACCTGGTAACGGCAAAAAGAAAAAAGAAATCGTTCTAAACGCGGTAAGAGAATTTCTAAAATCCATAGGTAAATACTCTCCGATCATGGATCTAATAATCTCCATACTCATCGACGGAGTAGTAGCATTACTATTTCCAAAACCAAAAGAACCAGAAAAAGCATAAAATGATTTCTCCCCGGGGAAGCAAGGCAACACAAACCAAAGAATAACAAAAACACACAGGAGGTGGTAACACATGGCAATGAACTTAGAATCAAGAAAGGCAAAGATCGTCTGGATAAGCATAGTAGACGGAAAAGAACAAAAAAAGTATAAAACCTACGACTTATTCACAGACGTAGAAGCAGACATAAAAACCGCCTTACAAGGATTAGTCTCACTCTGTGAAAACACCAACGCGGTCTATTATTTTGACGAAAGCTACGAAATAATCTAAAAAGGAGGAAATAGCGAATGAGAAGATTAAGAATGAAATTCTATGACTCAGCAGAAGGAAAAAGCAAAACTCTATCAGTAGACGGAGTATTAGAAACACTAACGCAAGCAGAAATAGAACCAATAATGCAAAGTCTGATAGGTGTATTAGTACCAACAACCGCACAAGTAGACGAAGCAGAAATCGTTGAAACAACGACAAATGAAGTATTTAACCTTATTCAATAAGGAAACACACTCATGCCTCTTGACGGGGCATGAGTTTTTTTGATATATTAATGTATAGTATATATATGTATCACATATTTCCTCTGAGGAAGATGGAAGGGAATAGATACTAAGAAAAATAAAATATGAACAAATAATTAAATAATCTGGTATCATTTAGTAAGAACATCAAATATACCAGATAAGAAAGAACAACAGAAATTCCTCGAACAGATATTGAATATAACAAAGCCAGCCTAGATAGCAAAGATAATATTTTATAAATTCCATATTCTTAACCTATTAAGTGGACAATTTTATAAAGCCAGAATCATAAAGGATAAACCAAGTACCATTATTTTCGTAAGAGAACTAAAAAAGGATCGGAAGATAAACTTGGGTTTGGAACCGGGTAATTAAAAAACACAAGTCCAACAAAATCACCATTTATTTAACCTATTAAAGCATTTTATTTATACAAGGGAAGATGTAACGATAGAGGAGATATTAAAAGTACAAAAAGAAATAATGCCTGGAAGGGGTGAGATAGTTATGACAATCATGGGCGTTTTTCAATTAAAAATTTTTTACTAGCTTTAATAAACTTTTCTCTTTCCTGAGTTTGACAGTTACATAAATGTAAGAATTATAAAACAGGCATGAATAAATACAAAAAAGTGTTTTTCGCTTTCTCTGTTTTTCAAAAGTGTCACTACATGTCTTTCTTTTCTTTTGTTTATGAAGGTTTGCACAGTAATTTAATTGAATCTTTTCTTTTTACACTTATTTCTTTTTACCAAACGCCTTCCAATGGTTGATTAACTAGCCTTTTCGATTAGTAAGTTCAATATAAAATCATTATCTTCAAAGGAATGTTGCCTTCTCTATTTTTATATTCTGGAAACATAATTCTCTATATTCTGGCAACATAATTTTGTTAAAATTTGCATTAATTATATAAAATTAATTCAAGGTAGGAGGCCCCAGATTTGATCAAAGTAGAGAATATCAAAAAATACTATGGAAAATACCTCGGAGTAGAGGACATTAGCTTTAAAATAAAAAAAGGAGAAATATACGGCCTTATAGGCCCTAATGGTGCTGGGAAAACAACCACTATAAGAGCTATGATGGGTATGATTTCAATTGATGAAGGGCGAATTACAATTGGGGATAAAAACATCCCACACGACTTGAAGCATATAAAAAATAAAATTGGTTATCTTCCTGGAGAAGTCAATTTTTATGAAAATATGAGAGTAAAAGATTTTTTTGATTTTAACGATAGATTTTATAAAAATATTGATAAGAAATATGAAAACGAGCTAATAGATCTACTAGAACTTGAAACAAACAAAAAGTTCAAAGAACTTTCAATGGGAAACAAGAAAAAAGTTGGAATAATACAAGCCATTGTACACAGACCCGAGTACATAATTTTTGATGAACCTACCAACGGTTTAGACCCTCTTTTGCAGCATAAATTATACAATATTTTAGAAAAAGAAAAAGAAAGAGGTGCTACAATTCTTTTTTCATCACATATTTTATCGGAAGTTGAAAAAATTTGTGATAAAGTAGGTATAGTAAAAAAAGGAAAAATAATAAAAGAAAGTGATATTGAAGAGATATCTAAAGTATCTAAAAAAACAATTACGATCTATAAACTCAAAGAAAGAAATAAATTCAATGATTTTGAAATAGAAGAACAGACGGATTCTTTTATAACTTATCTAGTAAAAAATGATGATTTAAATAGTTTTTTTGAAATTTTATCTAAATGTTCATATGAAGACATTGAAATTAAAAGACCGTCTCTCGAAGAAATATTTATCGATTATTACAGGAGTGATGAAGAATGAACTTCAATTTATTAAAAAAAGAGCTTAAATTCACATATAAAAATACAATATTATGGTCATTGTTGTTTGTTTTATTTACCGGTATGTATATACCTATGAGTAATCAAATCCTTTCCCAGTCTAATAATGTATTAGAACTAATTAATAATATGCCCAAATTTTTACTCGAATCTTTCAACTTTAGCGAACAAATATTTACTAAACCAGAAGGCATATTCGGGTCAGAAGGTATGAGCTTTGTTTATTTATTGGGAGCTGTTTTTTCAGCGATGCTTGTGGGAAAAGTTTTTGCAGATGAATATGAAAAAGGAACCATAGAATATTTGAGCGTAAAACCAATAAGTAGATCAACTTTATACATAACTAAATTCACGAATATAATGATAAATATATTATTTTTAAACATTATTTTTACCCTTTCAGTTGTTTCTATGTACGCTATTTTTATGGAATATGAATATAATCCAGAAATATTGTTGGCTTTTGGAATATATTCGCTCACAGTACAAATATTTTTCTCTTCAATTTCTGTAATAATAAGCATACTCACCCAAAACAATTCTTCAAACTTGGGTATCTCGCTTAGTATACTAATTTTCATGTATTTTGGAGATACTATGGCAAAGACTATAGAGGCAACAAGTTGGATAAAATACTTCAGCATATTTAATTATATTCCTTTGATGGAAACCGTTTTAGAAGAAAAAATCTTTTGGGTAAATTCATTAATAATTTTACTAATATCTTTTGGAATATATTATTTTTCTTATTACCTATTCAAAAATAAAGATATTAATGTATGAAACTTTCAATGTTTTGTATATTTTCCAACCAAACCAACTTCGTGTTTCAAACGTCTCATCTTTTTATGATTGATTATTATTCCATATTTTTCCTTAAAATACTCACACAGCTTAGTAGAACCAAGAGTTTTCAAATAAGGCTTTGAGACATACATATTGAGATGTTCCTTGATTTGCTTTAATTCTGAAATTACAAATTCATCTGGAACCTTATCACCATTCACAGTATAGCAAAAACCTCGAGTTTTAGAATTAGAATGCTTTTTCTTTGACAAAGAACTGGTATCCAAGAAGAACCTCGTTTTATAATGATAAGTGCTGGAGTTTACGTTGAAAGCTTCAAAAAGATAAGAAAGAGAAACGCCATACTCTCTATGTAGTCTATTGATATATAGGATATCCAAAATGGGTGTAGATTTGAAATCAGCATGTCTATTTTCCATCATTTTCTCTGATTCAAATTTTTTTTTACAAACTCAACTTGTTCTCTAAGAACTCTGTTTTCAATATCCTTTTCGATCACCAAATCTTTCAAACTCTGAAGAGTCTGAGCGAGTTCGGGGTATTCCATACAAAGCCGAGAAATCTCATCCAAATCGACACCGGAATTCTCGTAAACCACAGGAGGAATCTTAGAACCACGAGAAACGATGGAATTTTTGTTAAAAGGACCATTGAAAAAGCAAGAATAATTCTCACCAGAATCTCTAAACTTCTTAACCCATTTTTGGATATTTCTGACAGGGATGTTGTGAGTTTTGCTAAGTTGAGAACAAGAAACGCCTTTTTCGACATGCTCTTTAACAACGTTGGCCTTTAACTCTGGAGGGTAAGATTTCACAAAAATCACCTCTTTTAAGAATTTATATTTATATCTATTTTACTACCATGCCCCTCAAATTTCCAAATTTCCTAAGAACCACTTGTGGGCGTTTTTCAATTAAAAATTACTGCTAATTTTGATAAACTCTTCTCTTTCTCCCCTTCAAAAACATAAAAAGAAAGAATGGATGGCTTTCTGACAATTTATTCCCGTATGATATAATATTACTAGAAACCAGAAAATAAAGGGGATGAATCTAATGAAAGTCAAAGAAATTATATTTTTAGTAGAAGAAGACCCGGAAAGCGGATATAACGCTAGGGCTTTGGGAGAATCAATATTTACAGAAGGATCGACCTTAGATGAGTTGAAAGAAAATATTAAAGATGCTATAAAATGTCACTTTGATAAAGAAGAAGATATTCCCAATATTATAAGGTTGCATATTGTAAAAGAAGAGACATTCACATATGTCTAAAGTTCCAAGAAATATCTCAGGGAAAGAATTAGCAGATCTACTCGGAAAATATAATTATAAAATTTTAAGAAAGACAGGAAGCCATTTAAGATTGAATTCTGACTATATGGGGTATTCGCATAACATAACCATACCTGATCATAAATTTCTTAAAATAGGAACGTTAAATAGCATATTAAGAGATGTTTCAGAATACTTAAAAATCACAAAAGAGCAGATGGTAGAAGAAATTTTCAAAAAATAAAAGGGGGATATTGAGTGTCAATTTTAGAGCATATTGAAAAAAATCAATGGGGATATACAACAGAAGGCATTCCAGTAACTTTATTCACATTAAGAAACGAGAACGGGATTACGGTACAAGTAACAAATTATGGTGCTACTTTGGTTTCTTTGTACTTACCTGACAAAAAAGGAGAACTCGAAGACATAATTTTAGGATTCGATACCGTTTCAGATTATGAAAAACCCACTCCACAGAATCCCTTTTTCGGTGCTACAATAGGACGACATGCAAACAGAATAAAAAACGGGCAATTCTCACTTGAAGGTAAAAATTACACCTTGGCTCAAAACAATAATTCAAACCATCTTCATGGGGGAATAAAGGGGTTTCAAAAACAGATATTTCAAGCCATAGCTTTTACAACCGTTGAAGGACCTTCTGTTCGTTTCAAGCGTTTAAGCCATGATGGGGAAGAAGGTTATCCAGGAAACTTACTTGTAAGCGTTACTTACACCTTAACCAACGATGATGAATTAAAGATTTCTTATACCGCAACTACTGATAAAACCACTATTATAAATTTGACAAATCACAGTTATTTTAATTTAGCAGGAGAAGGCAGAGGAAATATTTTTGATCACCAGTTAGAACTTTTTGCTAATCATTATACACCTGTAGATGAAACGCTAATACCCACAGGAGAAATAAAAAGTGTCAAAGACACGCCTTTTGATTTCACAGTCCCAAAAATTCTTGGAGAGGTACTCAAAGATTTGAAAGATTCTCCGTTAGAAGGAATAGATCATAATTTCGTATTAAACAAAGAAAATAGCAAAATATCCTTAGCCGCAAGGTTGGTTGAACCCACAAGTGGAAGAGTGATGAAGATATACACAACAGAGCCTGGAATTCAAGTTTATACAGGTAATTTTGTTGATACTTATGGAAAAGAAGGAAAACACTACGGAAAATATTCTGGAATAGCCTTGGAAACACAGCATTTTCCAAACTCTCCAAACCAGAAAAACTTTCCTTCTACAATTTTAAGACCCTCAGAAGTGTATTCTTCAACAACAATTTACAAATTTTCTATCGTGAATTAGAGAAAATTTAGGTTTTCTAAAGCTAGTAAAATAAATTGTTTCATGGAGGTAAAAGTATTGGATATAATCAAAACAATAACAGAAGATCTGAACATAAAACTATTTCAAACTGAAAACACTATAGAATTATTAAATGAGGGAAACACTGTACCTTTTATCAGCAGGTATCGAAAAGAAAGAACAGGTAATTTAGATGAAGAAAAGATTAGGCAAATAGAAGAATTATTTAAATATTATCAGAACTTAGAAGACTACAAAAAAACTGTCTTAAAAAGCATCGAAGAGCAAGGTAAATTAACAGATGAACTAAAAGAAAAGATCATCAACACCAAAAAAATGACTGAATTGGAAGATCTGTATCTTCCTTACAAAAAAAGGAAGAAAACCAATGCAGACAAAGCTATAGAAGCTGGTCTTGAACCTGCAGCAAACAAAGTGTTGTTAGGTAATATCAAATCTTTAGATGAATTAGAAGAATTTGTATCTGAAGAATACGACAATATTGACAAAGTGGTAGAAGGTATTTCCTACATAATAGGTCAAACCTTTGCCCATGACAAAGACAATCGGGAAAGTCTAAGAAAGTATTATGAAAAATTCGGCAAAATTCACTCTGAAAAAAAGAAAGAGTTTGTCGAAGAAGCCACCAAATACGATATGTATCATGAATTCACTCAAGAAATTTCAAAAATCCCAAATTACAGGGTTCTAGCTTTAAACAGGGGCGAAAAAGAAAAAGTTTTAAATGTAAAATTAATTATTGATGATGAGTGGCTTGATAGAGAAAAATCTAAATACAAAACAGGAAATGAGATCTGTGATGAAATAATATCCAAAGGTTTGAACTATGGATTCACAAATATGTTAAACCCATCAATAGAAAGAGAAATAAGACAAAATCTAACAGAAAAAGCAGAAGAAGGGGCGATAGATCTCTTTGCCAAAAACCTCAGGCAATTATTACTAACTCCTCCTTTAAAAAATAAAAGGATCTTAGCAATTGATCCTGGTTTCAGAACGGGATGTAAAGTCGTGGCATTAGATGAATTGGGAAATTTTCTGGCTAACAATACGATATACCCCGTTCCTCCACAAAACGATGTAGAAAACTCAGAGAAAATTATGATGAATTTAATTCAAAAGTATAATATAAATCTAATAGCTATAGGCAACGGGACCGCCTCACGAGAAACTCAACAATTCGTTGTTGACTTAATAAAGAAAAATAAGTTAAATCTTAAGTATATATTCGTTGATGAATCTGGAGCTTCTGTTTATTCTGCTTCTAAGTTGGCAAAAGAAGAGTTTCCAGAATACGATGTTACCGTTCGAGGAGCTATAAGTTTAGGGAGAAGGATCCAGGACCCTCTTGCAGAATTTGTAAAAATTGACCCGAAATCTATAGGTGTTGGGCAGTATCAACACGATGTCAACCAAAAAAAGTTGAAAGAAAAGCTCGATGCAACTGTGGAAAGCGTGGTTAACCTCGTTGGTGTTAATTTAAACACAGCCTCATATTCTTTATTAGAATACGTTTCGGGAATAACAAGTAGCCTTGCAAAGAAAATTGTCCAATACCGCCAAAAGAATGGCTCATTCCAAAAAAGAGTTGATCTCTTCAACGTAAAAGGCTTTGGAGAAAAAGCCTTTGAACAAAGTGCAGGATTTTTGAGAATAATAGATGGGGAAAACCCGTTAGAAATGACGGGAATACACCCAGAAAGTTATGAAGCAGCAGAAAAATTAATAAATATACTTGGCTACACCTTGGATGATTTAAAAATCAAAGAAAAATTGGACCCCTTGAAATTAAAAGTTTCGCAACTTTTAAACGAAAAAGAAAATCTTAAATCAATATCCGAAAAATTGGAAATTGGGGAATATACACTGATTGATATACTTAAAGAACTTCAAAAGCCTGGCAGAGACCCAAGGGATGAAATGCCTCAACCTCAACTTATGGATGATATTCTAAAATTTGAAGATCTTAAAGAAAGTATGAGATTATCAGGTAAAATAACAAATATTACTGATTTTGGTGCTTTTGTGGATTTGGGAATAAAAGAAAACGGCTTGATTCATAAGTCAAACCTTGCTGAAAAATTTGTTGCTCATCCTACGGATATTGTACAAATAAACGATATCGTGGAAGTGGAAATAATAAACATTGATAAAACAAGAAGAAGAATTGGTTTAAGACTAGTAAACATAAAAAAATAAAAACTTTATCTTTATTTTGAGATTTTGAGCGTCCTTTTTTATGGACGCTTTTTTATTTATTTCTTAATAATATTTCACTACTAAATTCAAAATATATACCTTTATTTTTAACCTAAACCCCAAATAATCTGATAAAATATTGATAAGGATAACGA
Organism: Petrotoga sp. 8T1HF07.NaAc.6.1; assembly: GCF_016772115.1. Classification (NCBI taxonomy): domain Bacteria; kingdom Thermotogati; phylum Thermotogota; class Thermotogae; order Petrotogales; family Petrotogaceae; genus Petrotoga; species Petrotoga sp. 8T1HF07.NaAc.6.1. Next base: position 32,594 of record NZ_AUPG01000013.1, on the reverse strand, counting down.
ATTAATTTTAACATTAAAGGTGATAGCAAATGAAAATCAAAGATACAGGAAAAGTTGACGTTTTAAAAACATCCATTTGGAAAGCTTTGTTTACTTTAGCCTGGCCAATCATTTTGACAAATATGATGCAAGCGATATATAATATAACCGATGCTTACTTTTTGGGAAAATTGGGTCCTTTGGAATTGTCTGTTCCTACTGTAATTTGGCCGCTGATCTTTGTTTTTATATCATTTGCCACAGGATTTTCCTACGCCGGAACCTCTTTGATAGCCCAATATACAGGATACGGTGATCAAAGAAGAGCTGAAAAATCGGCAGCGCAAACCATTTTGGTAATGACTTTTGTGGCGTTATCCATTATGGCAATAGTTTTGATCTTTAGCAAACAACTATTATCTCTTCTACGATTAGACGAAAATATATTTGAACTCAGTCACACCTATCTAAAAATAATGGCATTTAGTTTGCCTTTCAGCTTTTTAATGCAAACTGTGGCAGGTATATTTAGGGGATGGGGAAATTCATTTATAGCCTTGAAATACAACGGTATATCAATATTGTTGAATGTGGCCCTTGATCCTCTTTTCATTTTTCAATTCAATTTAGGCGTTTTTGGTGCTGCTTTAGCAACTATGTTATCTCAAGTTATAATGTCCGTTGTATTCCTAATTGTATTATTCAGAGGTAGAGAAGGTTTTAAATTACACGCCAAGGATTTTGTTCCTGATCCTAAACTTATAAAAAAAGTGTTAGTGGTTGGCTTACCTTCTTCTATTGGTGAATCTTTTACAGCTATTGGATTTGCTATAATTATGGGAGTTATAGCGCAATTTGGACCTATTGTTATTAGTGGATATGGAATTGGAAATAGAATGAACAATTTAATAACGATGTTCGCAATGGGAATATCCTTGGCAACGGCTACGATGACAGGTCAATACGTGGGTGCTAATCAACCTGAAAAGGCTGAAGAAACCGTTAAAAAAGCTTCTTTGGCAACTTTACTGATCGTTGGAAGTGCTTCAATGGTTATGTTTTTATTTGGACACAATATAACAAAATTTTTCATAAATGACCCTGAAGTAATTAAAGTAGGAGAGGAATTTTTTAGATATGTTTCTTTCTCACTTCCATTCTTCTCTTTAGTTTCTGTTTTTCTTGGTACTTTAAGAGGTACAGGGCATACGATTCAGTCGACCATTATCGATATCACTCGATTGTGGGGAATAAGGGTACCCTTGGTTTTTTTCTTTGCGGAGACTCACGGTTACATAGGTGTTTTCATAGCGATGATAATAAGTAATTTCTCTGCCCTTTTATTAGCCTTAGGTTTTCTAATTTTTGGTAACTGGAAAAGACCTGTAATTGAAGAAGCTTCACAAAGAAATGCTTAATATAGTCAACAAAGGGGGAAGTTTTCATGAAAAACTTTGACGAACTGCTGAATAGAGCAAAGTCCAAACCAACAAAGAACGTTGTTCTTGTCTGTGCAGAAGATTTGGAAGCTTTGAAGGCTTTATCAAAAGCAAGTGAAGAAGGTTTTGCAAACCCTGTCTTGGTTGGAAATAAAGAAGAAATTAAAAAAAATTTGGAAATTGTTGGAAAGGAATTTGATATTATAGAGGCAGAAAATCCACAGGAAGCAGCAGAAAAAGGTGTTCGTCTCGTTTCAAGTGGGGCTGCTGATCTGCTCATGAAAGGTAAGATAAAAACCTCTGAATTGTTAAAAGCTGTTTTAAACAACGATTGGGGATTAAAAACGGGAAATTTGCTTTCTCATGTTGCGGTAGTGGAAACACCTTATTTGGATAGATTACTTCTAATAAGCGATGGTGGAATGATAATCCATCCAGATTTAACGCAAAAGGTTCAAATTATATACAACGCCATTGAAGTAGCCAAAAATCTTGAAATAAAAACTCCTAAAGTAGCTCTATTAGCGGCAGTTGAAGTAGTTAATCCCGATATGCCCGAAACAATAGATGCCGCCATATTGACCCAAATGAACAAAAGAGGCCAAATAAAAGGCTGTATTGTCGATGGTCCCCTTGCCCTTGATAACGCTATAAGCGAACAAGCTGCCAAGATTAAAAATATAAACAGTGAAGTTGCAGGTAAAGCAGATATTTTAATTGTTCCAGATATCCATTCCGGGAACTTGTTAGGAAAATCTGCGGTATATTTCTCAGGGGGAAACGTGGCAGGTATTGTAGTGGGAGCGAAGGCTCCCGTGGTATTAGTATCAAGAGCCGATAACGATCAATCGAAATTAGCCGCTTTGGCACTCGGAGTTTTAAACTCTTGAGATTTCTCATATAACATAAAAAAACACTGAGAAAAAGTGGCATATACTTCCTGCAAGCACTATCAAATGCCATATAGCATGATGATATGGGATTTTTCTCCATACGTAAAATATGGTCCCGACTGTGTAAAGAATGCCTCCTATAACCAACCAAACTACTCCCCAGAAATCCAAGTTTGTAACTAAAGGCTCCATAGCAAATACAACCAACCATCCCATGGCTATGTATAAAATAGTTGAAAGAATCCTAAACCTTTTAACAAAAAATATTTTAAAAATAATGCCTATAGCTGCCAAACCCCATACTACAGAAAATATAATCCAACCTAACCTTCCATTCAACGTAATTAGTGCAAAAGGTGTGTAAGTACCCGCTATTAAAATATAAATTGCCGAATGATCGAATATTTCAAAGAGATCTTTTATTTTTTGACGTTGAAAGCTGTGATATAGTGTTGAAGATGTATAAAGAATAATCAAGGACGAACCATATATAACCGAACTGAAAATACTCCAAGGTTGTCCGTTAATCGCTGAAAAAACTACCAATAACACCAAAGCAGCTATACTCAACAATGCTCCTATACCGTGTATAACGGCATTAGCTATTTCTTCACCCGTGGTAAATTTTTCGATATTATCTAAATCCTTCACCCTATTACTCCTTTCGCATCTTTCATTTCAAGAAATTCTTCTCTCAAAATGTCCATAAATATTATATCGTATCTATTGTTTTTAAAAAACTTTGCTTGTCTTCGCCTGCCTATTTCTTTAAATCCTGCTTTTTGGTAAGATCTTATGGCTCTTTTGTTGTATTCAAAAACCTCTAACATAATGTTATTTAAGTTTAAAACGTTGAATCCATAATTCAACAACAATTTAATGGCTTCGGTACCATATCCTTTAGACAGATATTCTCTATTGCCAATAAAAATCCCCAAGACACCCGATTGATTAATTCTATTAATGTCATGCAACCCACAATTACCTATCAGCTCTTCTGTTTCTAAATCCACGATGGCAAAAAATACATCGTTACCTTTTGCCATTTTTTCCAAGATATCTTTTTCTTTTAGCAAAGAAATGATATTATCCTCTACCATCATGTTTTCTGATATTTCTGGGTCATTTAACCATTCCGTGTATTTTTCAAAATCATCAGGATTAACTGGTGACAAAAAGCATTTTTCTCCTACTATTTTTTTAAAATATTTACCCATAATGTCCTTCCCCCTATTATTCTGTTATACGATCTTTAAAATAAACTCCCTCTTCCCACTACAGCTAATTCGAAAGTCTTTTTATCTCAAAAGGAGCCCTTCCCAGTATTTCGTATTGCCCAGTTCTTTGATCTAACCATATTTCTCCCCAGAACATAACTTCTTCCCCAACTAAATCATAGATATCGTATCCGTCAAAAAAGGCATCAAACTCCTGTTTTCTTATTCCATAGTAAAAATCTTCGCCTTCAGAGATAATTTTGTAATAATTTTCGCCTTCTTTTATAACATCCTTTACTTTGGCCTTCACCCACCGCATTCTACCTAAATCCTTTTGGGTTAAGGCATCAGATTCCACGACAAGACTTTCATCATCATATTTTTCAAAGATGCCTTTTCTATCTTCATATGCTTGGATATAAGCTTTAACAAATATTTCTTGCTTTTTTGAAGTATCTTCATAAAACAACGGTCGGGCTAATCCATTTTTTAATATTTCTTCGTTTAATAATACTAAGTTACCTTCTTCATCTTCATAATAAACATACGCCAAAACTCTGCCATAATCGTCAAACTTATCCTCATCAAACTCTAAATATACGTTCCTGTTTGCAACATTTATTAGTCTATCTTTCACAAATTGATACGACTTATAGCCATACTCGCTAATGGGCTTACTCCCAGCTTTGATCTCTGGTGTGTCTATTCCAATCAATCTTATACTTTCAGCGTACTGGTAAGTGTTAATCGTGTCTCCATCGAATATAGAAGAAACTTTTGCTTTTTCGAGGTTTTCTATATCTGGTATTGTTATTAATTCTTGCGAATTAGCATAAACTACGCTTAATACCAATAAAAGTAACAGAAAAAATGAAGATATTTTTCTCATATGATTTTTCTCCCTCTGTAATTCAGGGCTTCCGAAACATGACTTATTTCCACATTCCTTGAATCAAAAGTGTCAGCTATAGTTCGCGAAATTCTAACTACCCTGTTTACCGATCTTGCAGTTAATTTTAAATTGATAGCTGCTTGTTTTAGAAAGTCTTCCGCTTTTTCAGTAAGAGCAGCAAATTTCTTCAGCTCTTTATTGCTAAGTTTCCCATTCAATTTATTTTGCCTTTTTATCTGTATTTGGGAAGCCTTTGAAACTCTTTCTTTAATCTTTTCTGAGCTTTCTCCATCTTCCTTGGACATGAGCTCGTCAATTTTTACCCTTGGTACATCTATTCTTATATCTATTCTATCCAATATAGGACCTGATATTTTTCTGTTGTAATTTAAGATCTGGTTCAAACTACACGTACATTCAATCTCCTTATCTCCATAATATCCGCATGGACACGGATTTTGAGAGGCTATAAGCATGAACCTTGCAGGAAAATTAGCAACGGATTTTGCTCTTGTTACCGTCACTTCTCCGTCTTCTAAAGGCTGTCTTAGGGACTCTATTACATCCGTACGGTACTCGGGAAATTCATCCATGAATAATACTCCATTGTGAGCCAAGCTTATTTCACCAGGTTTCGGAACGGCCCCTCCCCCTATTATTGAGGCCGTTGAAGCTGTGTGGTGAGGAGATCTGAAGGGCCTTTTATCGATTATCGTGTTCATATATCCAGCAACTGAATAGATCATAGTTGATTCGATGATTTCTTCCCTCGTCATATCTGGTAATATTGTTGGAACCCTTTTAGCTATCATTGTTTTTCCCGAACCGGGAGATCCTCTCATTAAGACGTTGTGAAATCCACTGGCTGCTATCTCTATACCCCTTTTGGCAAAGATTTGACCTTTGATTTCACGAAAATCCAAGTTGTAAGACGGTTGTACAATATCCTCATACTTTGGAGAGTATTCATCCAAAATACCCAGCGATATATTTTCGATATCTTTCAAATTATCTATAACGATAACTTCGTTTTTTTCTACAAATTTACTTTCCCCCTGATTTCCGCGTGGAATTATGAATTTTGCTTGTTGATTTCTTTCTTTTATGTACATCAAAAAAAGAGATATCCCAGAAACAGGTCTAACTTCTCCATTCAAACCGAGTTCACCAAATATATAGTAATCATCACTTAATTCTTTTATCTGACCAGACGCTTCCAACAAGGATACAGCAATTGGTAAGTCAAAATGTGAACCGTCTTTTCTCATAGAGGTGGGTGAAAGATTTGCAACTATCGATCCGTTAGGAATAGTAAACCCAGTATTTCTAATGGCACTGGTAACTCGTTTCTCACTTTCTAAAACAGATGTGGAAGGCATTCCTACTATTTTGAATGTCTGTTGGGTAGAACGAGAGTTTACATCGATTTCTACTAAGATATTTTCTACTTTAAAACCGTCTATGCAGCCAGTTTTTATCTTAGAATATTTCATCTTCCCCCCTTTGGGTACGCTTTTTAATTTCAATTGCCATTATCTAATTTCTCCTTACCCAATTTTTGGGTGATAAAAATGATGATGGCAAAAGTAAAAAAAGGAATGGCGTAGGAGATATTAAAATTAATATCACCAATTACCCCCATGGAAGTTGCGATTATCATAGCTCCAATCCCAGTGGAACCAAAAGCCAACCCATTGTACATCCCTAAGATTCTCTTTGGGAGATTTTGGTTGGAGTATTTTTGAATACTTGGAAAAATGGCAGATAAACTAAAACCAACGAAAAGAAAGAAAATAAAGTGTTGAAATATCAGTAACAACGCAAGACTTATTATAAGAGAAATAGAGAAGTACAAAATGGTACCCAATTCTGTTAATTTTCTGTTTAAAAATTCCGTAATTGCCCTACCAAAGGTAAAAACAACCCAAAATAAACTTATAATTATAGATGAAAATTCCTTAGAATAATTAAAAACATCATGGAAAAGGTTTGCACTCCAAGTTATTATGCCTATTTCACTTCCCGAATAGAATAAGAATATCAACAATGACAAATAAACAAATTTTTTCCTTATTATACCTGTGGCTTCTTTAAATTTAATCGCTTCATACTTTATGTTTTGAATGGGTTTATAAATTAAAACAAAAATAAAAAGTAACGAAATTAAGATTAAGTGTATAAAATACACAAATCTAAAATCTAAATTCATAACTAAAAATAAGCTAACCAAAAGGGGTGCTATTATTCCCCCAATTCCAAAACTCGCGTTTAAAAATCCAAAATTTTGGATTTTTCTATCAAGATGTGAAAAAGCGGAAGTTAAAGTCATAAAAGCGGCTCCTGTGGCTACTCCAAACAAGAAAACTGATAATACTACCATGGGGAAACTAAATGCAGTTACAAATAAAAACAAACCCATAATTAGAACAATTAAAGCACCTATCAAGAAATTTTTATAGCCTATCTGGGCGATAAAAAAGCTGCCTATAAAGTTGGATATCATGGTACCGAAGGTACTTATAAACGGTAATGAAGAAGAAATAGTTATTGAAACAGAAAATCTTTCTTGAATGGAAGTCATAAGAGGAGCAAGAGTATTCATGACCATCGAAAATAGAATCATTGATATGTATATAAAATTTCGCGTGTTCTTTTCGGTCAACAACGTCACCTCTGCTTTAAACTTTGAGTGTATAAGTGTGCCTTTCGAGTTATCTCAGGAATTTTATACTTTGTGGCAAAATGATAAGTAAAATCCAAAGCGTTTTTGAAATCAACCAAGTTGCCAGGAGATACAAATACAGGTTTCACATTGTCTCTTGTTCTCAACACTATTCCTATTTTCTCATCTTTATGGTACAGAAATGTGAATTCACCTTTTTTCTTTCCGGGTTCTTCGTATTCACCAATTAACTTAGATTTAGCAATTCCTATAGTAGGCTTTTCAATAAAAAAAAGACGCATGTGTAGCTATGCCCATCCTTCTAGGATGGGCATAGCCTTGACCATCAAAAAAAACAATATCAGGTTCAATTTGAAGTTTTTCCCAAGCCTTTAAAAAGATAGGAAGCTCTCTAAAAGCAAGAAGGCCTGGTATATATGGTAAGGTAATCTTATCCACGGCATATGTTACATCGATCACCGATAATTTCTTAAAATCCATCGTTACAATTACAGCTAATCCTTCGTCTTGTTGAAAGGAAAGATCAACACCGCTTACTAAGTTTGGTACATCAGAGAAATAACTTAATTTAACCTCTTTAGCCAACTGTCTCTGAATTTTGATCATATCTTTGGGAGTCATATCGAAGCTATGAACGAGCTTATATTTCATCTACCTCACCTAACGTTGTACAATAAACTTCTATACCTTCGTCTTTTCCGCCTATTCCTAGACCATTGCCACTCTTGCCTTTTAAGTTTATTCGGCTCACTTCTAAATTTAAGATGCGTGAGGTATTATTTTTTATTTGATCAGATATAGGACTAATTTTCACACTATTAGATATGATTAGCGCATCTATATTATTTATCTTAACAACATACCTTTTACTTATCAAATCCATAGTCTTTTCTAAAAGTATAGAGCTATTAATATTTTCAAATTCTTTACTTTCAGGAAAGTACTCCCCTATCGACCCCAAACCGCACATCCCTAATAAACTATCAATTATCGCATGAAAAAAAAACGTCTCCATCCGAATGGCCCAATAATCCATAACCTTTTGGATGATTAATTACAACTCCACCCAATATTAATCTTCTATTTTCAACGAAAGGATGCACATCATAACCAAAACCAATTTTTAACATGCTTCAACTTTTCCTTTTTGGCATTATTATAAACATGTAACTGTTGTCTTCTATAGGTTTTAAAATGGTAGGTTTTTCCTCATCGGATATATCGAACTCAAACTCCACAGTTTCTATTCTTTCTAACGCTTCTCTGAAATATCTCGGTGAATAAGCGATCTCAAGATTTCTTCCCTCTTGCTCAACATCAATCTCTTCTTTTGCTTCGCCAACATCGGGAGAACTTGCATAAAACTGTATTCTTCCATCTTCAATATTTAATAAAGTATATTCCTCACTTCCAGCTGTGATAGACATCCTTTTCATAATAGCCAAAAATTCTGAGGTTTTAGCCTTGATCTTTGTTATAAAACTCTGGGGAATTATACCCAAATAATTAGGAAACTCGGCATCTATAACGTTAAAAATCAGCTGGTTATTATCTTCTTCAAAATCAAAGAGAACTTGCGAACCACTTTGAACTACTTTTATCTTCTCTGTCTTTGCTGCTGAAAGTATCGTTTTTAATTCATCCATACTTTTTAAGGATAAAAGAAATGGTGAAAGAACATTGTCATCTTCCAGCTTACTTTCAGATAGGGCTAATCTATATGAATCCGTGGCGACTAAATTCAAAAACCCTCCTTGCCTAAAGTCCCAGTAAACGGCGTTTAAATTGCGTGAAAGGGAAGAAGAATCCTTTAAAGCACAAAAAATTACCTTATCAATCATATTAGTAATAACTGTTCTATCTAGCGAAATTGAGCTCCCTGTAACGTCAAAAGCAAGAGAAGGAAACTCATCAGGATCCATGGTAGGTAATCGAAATACAGAATTTCCACCTGAAATCTTCAAAACTCCATCCAAAGTGATCGTAATTGTCTCAGAAGTGAGATTTGATAGAATTTCCAAGAATATCGTCTGTTCCACCACTGTAGAAAAGTTTTCATCACTATCTTTAACCTTCAGCCATTTGTGAAAACCGGTCTGCAAATCTGTAGCATAAATGTGTAACTCATCGTCTTCTACAGCCAATTTTATTCCTTTCAAAATAGGGTTAGCTGTTTTTCTTGAAACAGCATTACTGGTTAATTGAACAGCATTTTTTAAAACCCTTGTATCTATTTCAAAAGACATCAAGTTTTCCTCCCTTTGGAAGAATTAGGGTTTCACTATCTCAATTTTACACTAAAAAAAAATTTAAAGCAAGAATAAATTAATTAAAAATTATTCGTTTTGCTCTCTTTCTTTTAGTTTCTTAGCCAAAAATGTGGCAACGTGATTCCCTTTGGTACCTCTTCCAAAGCCAGCGTCCATGTAATTATTGATCGCTAAATCATTGGTTATCTGAGTTCCTCCAACGATAAGTAATAATTTATCTCTAACTCCTTTTTCTACAGCAATTTCATGTAATTTTTTCATATTTTCCACATGAACTTCGTTATGAGTAATAATCATAGAAGCTAAAACCGCCTGGGCTCCAACTTCTATCGCACTATCTATGATTTTTTCTGGGGGCACAGAAGTACCAAGGTAAACGTAGCTTATTCCATATTTTTCTATACCTCCATGTTTTATATCCAGAATTTCTCTGATACCAATGTTGTGCTCATCATTACCTATCGTTCCGGCTACTACTTTGACCTTGTGTTTACCAAAAAATTCAAAAAGCTCGTCATCACTCATCACTTCGTTCTTTTGGGGAAGCTCTAATTCATCCTTTTTAACAAAGAAAGGTACCTTTGCCTTCAATTCGAGATACGTTCCTTCTGATGGATGTAAAATGGCAGAATGAATAACATGAATATCTTCGAGTCCCATTTTTTTACATATTTCAACCGCCGCTGCTTTGGCGTATTCTTCAGATTCAGGGATGGTCATGTCCAATTGTATCCAACCATCATAACTCCATTCAACTTCTGGTTTTATAAGATTATTTTCTTTGTATTCTTTTATTTCTTGCAATCTTTTTTCGACATTATCACTCTCATCTAACTCGTCAATAAATTGAATCTTTTCTCTATTATGTAAGGTACAACCACCGATTAAATCACAAGGTTTATCTAATCCTTCAGGTAAGGCGTTGTACCCAAAATGTTCACAAACGGGTGCCATATAATCTTTATCCCTTGGTACAACAGAGCCTGCCGCAATTTCTCCGTTCTTTTTTCTGACTATTCCGTCTCCTGCTCTTTCAGGATAGTACCCGTTATCTACGAACATGCCATTTTCCAATGCTTCAAAATATCCTCCCATTTCTATGATTTCTTCGAGCATCAATATAGCTCTCATCTTCAATTCTCTTACTTCTTTTCTAACTTGTTCTTCATCGATTTTGAGGTATTGTTTAATATTATCCGCTGATATCAATGTATGTTTAGCCGTTTCGACACCTCTAATAGAATTAACGTGCCATGGAACATTTCTACCTTCGTCGGGAGTAATAGTTGATTGAATGTCTGCAGAGGTTAACCGAGAAATGAGGGTATTTAAAACGTGAATCCTTGTGGCATCGAATAAATCAGATTCGATGTACCTTGTGTTCATTTGAGCTCTGAACTTGTAGCCTTTAAACAGTTCTCTCAATGTAACGGCATAGACCAAGTTGATTCTGAACTCAGGAGAAGGGGAAACTACAGGGGGAACGGTTGATAAAGCGATATTTTCTTTTTTCATGCCTACTTTTAATGAAAATAGCGAGTTTATAGCATGTTGGACCAAAAGCTCCGGCATCACGTTTCTAGCTTTTTTAGCAGATGCGTTAGCGTTATGGGCACCATCTATTTGGAGTATATTCGCCCAAGCCATCACTTTTTTTGCAACAGCGGCATCCACAAAAGATCTTATAGGATTGATACCTCTGTACAAAATATTGTACTGTGGATCTTGGTGAGCTCCATTAACCCCCTCTTCGGCAAACATTACAGCTATTTCAGGGCCTGCTACACCTGAAACATAACTGTGAAAGTTTATGGGTCTACCTACTTCGTCTTCAATTAGATCAAGCGCTTTTCTAGTTGCCCTCAACTGTTTTCTCGTTATCGGTATCCCACCAATACCTTCAGGGGTCCCTTCCATAAGACCGTCTATATGGCTTTGCCCAAGTGTTCTTATGACCATAATATGATCTGCTCCGTGCCAGGCAGCCATGCGCATTCTTCTAACATCTTCCTCAAATCTTCCTGAAGCGATTTCCGATGTTATCACCGTGTCTGGTTGTGGGTCTAGGTTATCAAAGTAATGGGCCGCAGGAAGAGGAATCGAGTTTTTCAAATCCTCACTTATCTCATAGTAATTAAAATCGCTTTTTTTGGTTCCTTCAGGTAATTTTTTTCTCCAAGTCCATCCTTTTCTTCTTGGTGTGTAATGTTCCAAATCGTTTAAAATCTCTTCTATGTTGATCTTTTCATTTGGTTGAAGTTTCACTTGTATCACCACCTCTAAAGATATTCTCAACATCATCCCAAAAACGACCGTTTAATAGTGCCTCTCCCGCTTCCATTATTCCTATATTTTTTTGTTTTGCGATTTTGTAGACCACATTCCCTGCTCCTTTTGATAATAAATTTTCTTGTACAATCTTATCAACCAACGCCTTTGCCTGAAGGGAATTAAACCCCATTCTCAGCAAGACAGATCTTTCTATAGAAGGAGAGGTATGTGTTTCTGCCAAATTTACTAAGGGATCTACTACCTTTCCAACTAAATTCCAAAAATAATTGTCTAATTCCTCATCAGTCAAGTTTTGAAGTTTCTTTGACCTTTCCTGAAAGTCATCGGCTCTTTCTTTCACAAAGACTCCTCCTTTGCCTTTTTAATCAAGTTTATTACCGAATCTTCATCTTCCCTTATTTCCTCTGATATGAATTGAATTTCTTTTTGAGTGAAATCAGTTTTTCCAAGTCTTTTTATAAGCTGGTTTACATACGATTCTTTCAATTGAGACATTGGAATTTCAATGTAGCCTATTTGTGAAGGATCTTCAGGTATCACGATTCTTTCCCCTGGTTTATCATCTTTTATTGGATCGCCTGATATTACTTGAATCCCATTTTCTTTGGCAAAAGTGAGTTGGGCACTTGGTAACTTCCCTGCTCCTGTGTATTCTGTTTCGTTTACAACTATTATTTCATCCTCATTCATTTCCCTTGCCAAAGCAAAAGCTGCCACCAGCGAGGTATTACCAGCAGGTCCTCTTTGTAGCCCTTCGAGTTTTGCGAGTAATTCAGTCATATAGAATACTTCTCCTTGAGTTACAAGAACATATCTGTCCATATACCTCAACACCCTTGCCGCATTCCTTGGAACATCGGATCTGTCAGGAAAGACCGCAAACGGGATCCCAAATCCTGTGTGTCCTGTAGTAAAAGATTTTCTATTGAAATCTTTATCAGAAGCCATATGCAAGCCTCTTAAATCAACGCTTGCCCCAACAATCTTGGTTGAATCTGCCCCAGCTTTTTTTAATCCTCTTGCAGTTCCAGTGGTCAAACCTCCTCCTGCATGGGTACTTACAACAAGATCTGGGAATTTCCCTGTCAATTCTTTGGTTTGATTAGCTATCTCCACCCCCAACGTTTCTATTCCGGTAATGCCGTAAGGTGAGTAAAGCGATGCATTAAAAAATCCTGTTTCTTCAAGAAGAAGAAGGGTATAATAAAATAATTCTGGTCCTACACTTACTTGAACAACTTCACTTCCATAAGCTGCACACGACCTTTCTTTTTCTAAGATCTCAGGTTGACCAACACCTCGAGAATCGAAACATTCTTGAATTATAATAGATTTTAAACCTCTTTTAGCTGCTTGAGAAGCTACAGCGGCACCATAATTACCACTTGTAGCTGCTATAACGCCTTCATACCCTAATTTTTTTGCCATATATACACTTATAGAAGCCCTTCTATCTTTGAAAGAACCGGATGGGTTAGTTTGTTCATCCTTAACGAAGATCCTTGCACCTTTCCCTTTATCAGACAATTTTTTAATCAATTTGTTTATATTTTTTAGTTCAACAAGGGGAGTGTTTCCAACACCTGTTTCTTTTTGGATTCTTACAACTTCTTCGATTGAAAAACCCGATTCATTCATCATCTTTTCATAATCAAAGGCGATTCCTTCTATTTCATATTTATTGTAATCAAGTCCTACAGATTTTTTGATGATCTCTACCTGTCTTTCCATCACCGCTTTGTAAGATTTATCCATTTCTTTCAAAAAATTACTGCAGTAGGCTTATTACCCTAGTAGGAAAAGAAATGCAGTAATTTTTCTTCCTCCTTTCAAGATATTTGATCAAGATATTCAATACTCACCCATCGGAGTCAAGGAACTGGCTCCAGCATTCCAAAATTTCGAATTTAGGCTGGTGGCTTTTCGCCTCTGTCTTCAGACAGAGGCAGTTTATCCTTGTTAACTTTTAACAATTCGGGAATAGGTTCCCCAAAGTTATGCTCGTATTTAGGATTAACTTTTTCCAATTTTCCTTTAACTATTCTTCCAATAGGGGTTTTAATGGTGACGATATCGCCTATTTCAGCCTTTTCATCTTCCAAAAAACCTTTTATTCTAACTTCAAAAGGTACTTTTTTGGTGTCTTCCGGCAAATGTGAAGCCCTTTCTTCAGGATTTAAAACAATGTAATGAATTTGAACCCAGTCACCCTTTTTTATCTTCATAAATCTGACCTCCTTCAGTGAACCTCTGCAAGTAAAGCCCTTGGTATTGGCAAATCCACCATGGTTAACAGACCAGGCCGAGCTTCAACTACAGAGGGAATCATATTGGTAGCTATGGCAATGGTACCTTTGCCACCTGGTATTTCAGGATTTATACCCATTGAAATATCAGGATCCCCCTGAATTGTTATATAATCTCCTGTTTGAACGTTTTCTAAATGGGGAAGTACCTGCTGAGGATGCTCAAGTTCTATCAACAGTTCATTTTTGTAAAATGCCTTTGCGGTATGATTACACCCTGCTACCATCCCTGGTTGAACCTTAACATACTTTGTTTCCCTCATGACATTAGAAATAATAGGTTCTCTTTTTTGTTCGATGCGATCAATTTCCCATCCCAAAGCCTTGGCTATCATGTGTATTGACTGTTCAAACCCTATATGACCTACTATCTTTCCGCTTTTTATTCCTTGTTTAAACTCTTCTGGTGTTGTTCCAACACCTTGTGTTTCCATAACCGTTGGTCCAAAAGGCGAAAGATCATTAATTCTGGCAGCCTTAATTCTCTGCACATTCAAACATATTCCTGTCAACGTTATAATTAGTGTATCAAGGACAAACCCTGGATTTACGCCAGTCCCTAAAACCGATACATTATGATCCTTCGCAACGGTGTCAATTTCATTTGCAGCTTTTGGATCTTTTGAAAAAGGAAAGGCCATTTCTTCAGCAATGGTAATTACGTTTTTGTTTTCTTTTAATATAGAAATAATCTGATCCTTCACCACTGAGATAAAAGAGTTAGTAGCGATTACAACAAGATCTGGATCCGTTTGCTTAACCATTGTTATAGGATCAGGGTAAACTTTTATTCCAATTTTTCCTAAACCCAACAACTCTCCAACATCTTTTTCGATATATTCTTCCCTGAAATCGTGAACACCAACTAATTTTAGATTTTTCTTACTTAATATATTTTTTGCTATACCACTCCCCATTGCTCCAAAACCCCAAATACCTACTTTGTACAATTTAAAAACCTCCTTGCAGTGTATTTGCTACAATGTGTGAAATTTTTTTCATTATCAATTATATCTTACAACATTATACCTTCTTTCTCAAACTAGATAATTCCCAATTAAGACGAAAAAAAGGCGTTTAAACGCTTTTAAAAGCGATTAAACGCCTTATACTCCTTTTTTAGACTTCTTCTTCTATTTACCGCCCACGCTTAAATCCCTTATCAACATAGTAGAACCGGCTACTGGACCTAAATACTTGAAATCAGAACCTATATATTCTAAATTATTCAACAACTCTTCCAGCGTTCCAGCTAAGGTCATCCCTCTAAAACTTCTTACAAACTCTCCGTTTTCAATTAATCTTCCACTTATTTGCACAGAGAATCTTCCAGAAACCGGATCGGCGGTATGCATACCCATTATGTTGGTGACATAAAGAGCTTTTGGAACATTCAAAATATCTTTTCTCGTCTTGTTAGCGATAAAATGAAGGTTTATCGTTCCAATGGAAGGATTTGGAGATTCCACCGATGCAAAACTGTTGCCGGTTGGTTTTGCACCCAACTTTTTTGCAGAATATATATTATGTAAGAACCCTTTTAGGACACCATTTTCTATAACGTTGAATCTTGAGGTATTGGTTCCTTCATTGTCAAAGGAGGCTATGATTGGTGCAGAACCATTCATAGGATCATGTATGAGGGTAACCGTTGAATTGGCTACTTTCTCACCTAATTCATCTTTCAAAAAAGATTTACCCTTGTAAACATTTTCTCCCGACAAAGGAGTTATCAATGTCCCTAGGAACATACTAGAAGCGAAAGGACTCATGACAATATCGTATCTACCAGAACTTAAAACCTCTGATTTTAAACCTGATACCGCCATTTCTACAGAATTTTTCACTATGCGGTCTATGTCTATAAGCCTGTAGCTTTGAGATAATTGATAATCAAAACCAAATGAGGAATCTTCTCCTTCAATTGCTGCTAAACTAATCGAACTGGCAGCGTTTGTAAACAAAGCGTTTTTGTAAAGACCATTCGTATTGCCAAAATGAATCCTGGTTAATGCAACTTCATACTCAGCACCACGAACAAATTTTATCCTTTCATCTTCACTCTTAGCCTTTTTTTCTAGTTCTTGAGCTAATTTCATAACCTCGTCTAAATTCATATCCTTTGTGTCTGCATCGAAAGCCCAATCTATGTATGTAAACTGTTCGTCATTTGATATGTCGTTTGCTTCGTCTTTTTCTGTATATTTAGTCATTTCAATTGCTTTTTCAACAGCTTGCATTATTCCTTCTTCTGTTAAAATATTAGATGACGATGTGGCTGTTCTTCCATCGGGAGAAATAACTTTGATACCTGCTGCTCCCTTTTCTCCTTCGGTTAACTGTTCTAACTTTCCATTACTGAAAGAGGCATTCTTACTTTCAGTGGAAATCACATTTATCTGTCCTTTAAGCCCTTTACTTTTTATCTCTTTCATGGATTTTTCTATAATTGATTTTATATTAGTCATTAATTGTTACCCCCTTTTACTATTCCACCAACAATTAACTTCGGTATTCTTATGGTAGGCTGGGCATCGGAAACTGGAGCCCCTTGACCGTCTTTACCACAGGTTCCAACACCATATCCCAAATCATTACCAACCATATCTATGCTTTCTAAGACTTTTAATCCGTTGCCAACTAAGCTCGCTCCACGGATCGATTGCTTTATTTCACCATTTTCTATAATATAACCTTCATCAACTCCAAACTGAAAATCACCACTTATTACATCAACTTGTCCTCCACCCATCTTTCTAACAAATATACCGTATTTTACAGATTTAATTATATCTTGTGGATCATCTTCTCCTGGTAAGATCATCGTGTTTCTCATCCTAACGATGGGTAGCACCATATAAGATTCCCTTCTACCGTTACCTGTGGGTTCAACACCAAATTTTTTGGCAGTTATTTTCGAGTGCATGTATCCTTTTAACACGCCTTTTTCAATTAAAACGGTCCTCTGGGTAGGAGTTCCCTCGTCATCATAATTAAGGGTCCCTCTTTTGTTTTTATCTGTTCCATCGTCTACAACGGTAATTTTTTCCGAAGCGATTTTCTTTCCAACTTTTTCTCTGTACACAGAACCGGAAAGTACCAAGTCTGCTTCCATACCGTGCCCACATGCTTCATGTATCATGGTTCCTCCAGCTTCAGAAGACAAAACAACCGTGAATTCGCCTGCAGGAGCATCCACTCCTTCTATTTGTGAAACTACTTGTCTGACGGCGTCTTTTGCTACTTTTTCTATCATCTCATCTGTAAAAAATTCAAATCCCATGTTTGCTCCATCGGAGGAATAACCTCTGAACAAATTCCCTTCTTCGTCCTGTGCAAATATTATAGCAGCATAACGTGGATAATTTCTAATATCCTCAACTATTTTCCCTTCTGAATTCACTATTTTTACCTTTCTACTACTATCTGCATAGGAAACGGTGATCTGTTTGATGCGTTTATCGGCATTCTTAAGTAATTCTACACCTTTAAGAACCTTTTCTACTTTTTGTTCTACAGATACATTGTCAAAAGGTATTTCAAAGGGGGCAAAATCCCTCTTTTCTGCCTCTTTCAATTCTTCAACCTTTACGATATTATTAGAGCCAAACCTTTCACTTGCGTTCTTTCTCAAAGTCTCGGCAAGACTCATAAGATTCTCGTATGTGGGATCGTTAGTATGAGCAAAAATCGTTTCTTCAGCTGATACAACCCTTATACTTGCACCTTTTGTACTTGAAAAATTTATTTTTTCAATTTTACCGTTATCGTAAACAATCGAGGTACCATAAAAATCTTCATAGAAGATTTCTGAATACTCTCCCCCCGATGAAAGAGAATGGTTTAAAATCTCTAAGTATTGAGCATTACTTAAATTCACTTCTATCCCTCCTATAAAAAGTTAGCAATCCTTCCTTTCATATTATATCATATTTATTCCTCTTGGAACTTGTATTTGTATCAGTAATTATAATTGTAACCACTAAAAAAAAGAAAGGCGCCAAAGATTGGACGCCTTTTATACGTATAAAATTATTTATATAGTTTTTATATCAAAAGTTTTTGCGACCGTCTCCAAAACGTTTGGTGATAGAAAGGCAGGCAGTGTTGGACCTAATCTTATTCCCTTTACTCCCATATACAACAATGATAATAAAACAGTTACAGCTTTCTGTTCGTACCAAGCTATATTGTATTCGATAGGTAGTTCGTTTATATCCTTTAAATCGAATGCTTCTTTCAATTTTAAAGCGGTTAAAACTAATGAATAAGAATCATTACATTGCCCTGCATCTATAACCCTTGGTATTCCATCAATATCCCCCAAATCTAGCATATTGTACCTGTACTTGGCACAACCTGCGGTTAAAATAACGGCACTTTTTGGGAGATCTTTGGCAAAATTAGTGTAATATTCACGATCTTTGTTTCTTCCATCACAACCACCCATGACGTAAAATTTGGTTATTTTACCAGATTTTACTGCCTCGACAATTTTATCAGCAACTTGAGCTGTCTGTTCATGAGCAAATCCAATAGTTATAGCTTTTCCCTCTCTTTTTTTGATGGGGCCAATTTCGAGTGCTTTTTGTATTACGGGAGTAAAATCCTTTTGACCGTCCTTTTTTCTATTTGGTATATGTTGAACATCTGGCCATCCCACAAGTCCGGTTGTGAAAATTCTGTCTTTGTAGGAATTTCTTGGCTTTTGAATACAATTCGTTGTCATTACTACAGCTCCACCAAAATCTTCAAACTCTTGTTGTTGTTTCCACCAAGAACCTCCAAAATTTCCTGCTAAATGTTCGTACTTTTTTAATCCTGGATAGGCGTTTGCTGGTAGCATTTCTCCATGTGTATATACTTTGATTCCTTTACCTTTAGTTTGTTCTAAAATTTCATACAGATCTAAAAGATCATGGCCACTGACGAGAATAGCGGGTGTTTCGTATGTTCCTGTGTAAACTTGGGTTATTTCAGGATTTCCAAAGGTAGAAGTATTCGCCTCATCTAGTAAAGCCATAGCGTTTACCCCATATTCGCCTACTTTCAGCACTAAATTCGTTAATTCATCAACGGTGATATCTTCACGTAAGGTTTCTGCCAAAGCCTTTTCGATGAATGCAAGTATATCGTCGTTGGAGTGTTTTAAGATATAGGCATGATCGGTGTAGGCAGCCACTCCCTTTAAACCTATTACAAGAAAATTCTTAAGCGATCTTATATCTTCGTCTGATTCCGATAAAACACCTACTTCAACGGCTTTATTTAAGTATTCGTCTTCATTGTTATCTTTCGGATTCCATACTGCGGCATCAGGTACTTTTTCCTGAAATTTTTCGTTGTATTTTCTTTCATAAACTTCTTTGAATTTATTTTCTATGATTCTTCTTTTATCTAGTGCTTCATCTATGTATTCAACTATTCTTCCTTCATCAAAGTTAACATTCGTTATTGTTACAAACAAGCCTTCTGCAACAAAAAGGTCAACACTTTCATCTTCTACGTTCAATTCCCTTGCTTTATTAGCCCAATAGGAAATCCCTTTTAGTACGTAAATCAATAGATCCTGCAAGTTTGCAGTTTCCGGACTTTTTCCACATACACCTTGAGCAACACAAGCCTCATTTCTTAAAGTTTCCTGACATTGATAACAAAACATCTCCATCTTTTCTTTCCTCCTATCTGAAATTTTATTTTTTTACCACTGAAACCTTTCTTTATTGAAGAAACTTTGAATTTCCTTTCATTTTAAGTATAATTAAATCGGAGTAATTTTGTCAGTAACAAATGTTACGCACTTTGTTTTTTAAATTTTGAGGTGATTGAATCATGGATAGCTACATTGATAAGATAGGTAAATTAAAGATATTTAAAAATTTTTCAAAAGCTGAATTGATGAAAATTTTTGGTAATGTTCGATATTCAATTAAAAAATTTTCAAAAGGTTCCCTTATCTATACTTCTGGGGAAAAAGTTGAAAAATTAATAATCTTAATCGAAGGAGAAGTTATCACAGAAATGGTTGATTTTAATGGGAAAATTTTAGAAGTAGAAAGGATGAAATCTCCGGATATTTTAGCTTCTGCCTTGTTATTTTCAAAAGATAATTTCCTACCTGTCGATGTTTTAGCGGTTAAAGATGTTGCTATACTTTATATTGAAAAAGAAGATTTAATAAGATTATTTCAAAGTAACAATGGTCTTTTACTTTCATTTCTTGAAGATATAGGGGAAAAGTTTCAGTTCGTAACTGCAAAATTACGGGTAAACTCTTTTCATACAATAAGAGAAAAAATCACAATGTATCTTTTAAACCTTTACAATCAGCAAAATAAATCCAACGAGTTAACTATACCTCTAACTTTAGAAGAGTTAGCCAATTTATTCGGTGTAACAAGGCCTTCTTTATCGAGGGCATTTTCGCAGATGCAAAAAGAAGGCTTATTCGTTAAAAGTGGGAATACAATAATCTTAAGGAAATTGAAGACTTGATTATGCTATAATTGTTATGACAAAAATCAGAGCAGGGAGGGAAATTTAGAAATGGAGATTTTTTTAGACACCGCAAATATAGAGGAAATTAGAAAAGGTGTAGATTGGGGAATAGTTGACGGTGTGACAACGAATCCAACGTTGGTTTCAAAAGAGAATGCAGTATTTGAAGAAAGAATCAAGGAAATTTGTGAAACCGTAGAAGGGCCAGTAAGTGCCGAAGTGGTATCCACAGATTACGAAGGAATGGTAAAAGAAGCCAGAGAAATAGCAAATTTAAGTGAATTTGTGGTTGTTAAAATACCTTTGATTCCCGATGGAATAAAAGCGATAAAAACTTTATCCAAAGAAGGTATAAAGACCAACGCGACTTTAGTTTTTAGCCCTTTACAAGCTCTTCTTGCAGCCAAGGCAGGAGCTACATACGTGAGTCCTTTCATCGGTAGAATGGATGACATAGGAAACACTGGAATGGATATAGTAGAAGAAATTGAAGTTATCTTCAGCAATTACGGATATGAAACTAAAATTATCGTGGCTAGTGTTAGACATCCTCAGCATGTTTTAGAAGCAGGTTTGATTGGAGCAGATGTTGTTACTATGCCCTTTGAAGTGCTTGAGAAAATGTTCAAACATCCCATGACGGATATAGGTCTTGAAAGATTTTTGAATGATTGGAAGAAGTATCAGGATTATCTAAAAAGCAAAAATAATTAATTTAAAAATAATAGACGTAAGATGCCGTATAATACCCCAGGAAAGAACCAGCTACTACGTCTGAGAGCCAATGCACATCTTCATAGATGCGAGAAAGCGATATACTTGTTGGTATAATATAAATCCACCAAGTGTACTCTTTCGCATATGGGGTGTATACAGACCAGGCAATGGCGGAATGTCCTGAAGGAAAAGAAGTATAAGTCGCCCCTTGAGTGAGGGGAGCGAATGGCTTGAATGAAAATGAACCATCTTCAGCATATGGCCTTTCTCTGCCAACAACAATTTTTGTTAGCAAGGTTATTCCTCCACTAATAACGGAAGATATAATAGCATCTTCAGATACCTTTTTTAGCCTGTAATCTTTTGTAAGATAACCAACTGTGTATCCCACCACTGGTGTTCCAACAAGAAAGTAATAATCATATGTAGTTAAGAAGTTGGAAATTATATCTAAATAAGAATTAGTATTATGCTGGACTAGGTTTCTGCTTAAATCATCTAAATTGAGAGTGAACTTAGACGTGGGGGTACTCTGATTAGTTACAGTATCTTCAGCGGTAATTATGCTTGAAAAAACAAGAATCACTATTAAGAAAAGTATAAAACGTTTTCTCATGTGAATTCCTCCACCCTTTGATTAGAAGATGAAAAATAGCATTACTACAATATAACCCATTATAGCACAAAAAATGGGAATTATTATTTTTTTTATAACACTAAACATATCGACTTCAAAATATTTTGATGTAAGTAAAAGACAGAGATGTACAGGTGATAGAAGAACCCCCAATACAGAGAAAAAATATGTGGTAATTGCAACCGGTACCAAAGAAATAACTCCCGCTTCAACGAACGACAAAGCTATCGGCATTGTAACCGCAAAACCTGCTTGAGTTATTCCAGTTATCAATCCTATAATAATCGGAGAGATCATTATTATCCACCATGGACTTACTCCCCAAGTAGTTAGATTTTCTACAAAATCGTTGGATAAATTTGACACAGTTACAAAATTTTTGTACCAAAAAACGAACAATAGCAACAACACCGTTTCCCATCTTATATTTAGAAGATCTTTGTAGTTTTTATGATAAAAAGTATATATTAAAGATACCGCTAAAACAACAAGCCAACCAGGTAAAGAAGCAATTACTCCAACGATTATGATTATGACGGGGAGTATAGATTTAAAAAGTTCTTTCCATAACTCTTTATCTTTTTTTAAACTTATTCTACCGTTTTTGAAGTAGATCCATCCCCCAACAATTGCAAATAGTCCTATCGGAAGTTGTATTAATAACAATTTTGTTAAACTGATCCCCGTGAGAGCGCTTTCTAAAATTAATGCGGGATACAGTATCCAAAAGAACTCCATAGTGTGCCTGAACCAATAGTTCATTGCCGTAGCTTCAACCCTATTAATGTTGCTTTCATCTGCTATATCTTTAACCATTGGTGCAGTGAACATTGCCCCTCCTGGCATGGGTAGTAACCCCAGTAACATAGGCATTAATCCGACAGCCTGTCTTGAATTGAATAACGTTCTTATGTTTTTGGCGAATTTTTGTGAGTTTCCACTTGCCTTCATAGTATCCGATAGAAGATATATTCCAAAGATAACAATAATCACTTCATAAAAATCGCTTTGTGTAATGGTTTCTAGGAAGCTACTACCAATATAATTCAAATTCAAAGAGACTAGTGCAGTTACAATTGTTGCAACAAGAATAGCCCAATGGACTTTTTTTATCAATTTTATAGATATCACCATACTAATCAAACCTGATAATATGGAAACTACTGCCAAATCTTTCACCTCGTTTTTTGTTAGTGAAACTTACTATTTTATTATACCATAAAAAAACGTGCCATATTCAATGGCACGCCTATATCCTTGAACCCCTTTCAGGGCGTTTTTTTACTACTGTCTAAGTTTAGTACATATCTGGTGTTGCTGGCATTTCTGGACCTTTTTCTTCTTTTGGTTCTTCCGCTACCAAACTTCCGTTGTTAGAAGCATGGAAGCAATCGATGCAGCATTTTGAAGTGCACTTCTTGTAACCTTAGTTGGATCAATTATTCCAGATTCAAACATATTTACATATCTTTCTTTCAAAACATCATATCCATATTTTGAATCATCTTTTTCAATTATTTTTTCAATAATTATAGCAGGTTCTAAACCGGCATTTCTGATTATCTGTTTTACAGGAGCGTCTAAAGATTTTGCTACTAATTGAGCACCTATTTTTTCGTCTCCTGATAATGTGTTTGCGAATTCCTCAACAGCTTTCTTTGCTCTGAGTAACGTTACTCCTCCACCTGCAACGATCCCTTCTTCTACAGCTGCTCTTGTTGCAGATAAAGCATCTTCTATTCTATGCTTCTTTTCCTTCAACTCAGTTTCTGTAGCCGCTCCAGCTTTAATTACTGCAACTCCACCAGATAATTTTGCTAATCTCTCTTGTAATGTCTCTTTCTCGTAATCAGAACTTGTATTTTCAATTTGAGCTTTTATCTGTGCTATTCTTTCTTTTATTGCTGTAGGTTCACCTTTTCCTCCAACAATGATAGTATCTTCTTTTGCGACTCTTACCAAATCAGCTTGACCAAGATCATTAATGGAAATATCTTCTAAGGTGAGACCAATTTCTTCGGATATTACAGTACCACCGGTTAAAATTGCAATATCTCTTAGCATTTCTTTCCTTCTGTCTCCAAAACCAGGAGCTTTAACAGCTACTGATTCCAATGTTCCTCTTAGCTTATTGAGAACCAATGTAGAAAGAGCTTCTCCCTCAACATCTTCAGCAATTATTACCAACGGTTTCCCAGCTTGAGCAACTTTTTCTAAAATTGGAACTATTGATTTTACAGCTGAAATCTTTCTATCTGTAATTAATATATAAGGTTCTTTCATTTCTGCTTCCATTTTTTCTGTATTTGTTACAAAATATGGAGAGATGTATCCTCTATCGAATTGCATTCCTTCTGTGAATTCTACATAAGTTTCAAGAGTTTTAGAGTCTTCGACAGTTATAACTCCATCCTCTCCGACTTTGTCCATAGCTTCTGCAATAATATTTCCAATTTCTTCGTTATTGGCAGATATAGAAGCAACGTGGGCAATGTCTTCTTTGCTCGATAACTTTCTGCTGGCATTCCTTATCTGTTCTACAGCTTTGTCTGTAGCCTTAGCGATACCGTTTCTCATCAATATTGGATTAGCACCGGCTGCAACATTTTTCAATCCCTCTTGAATCATAGCCTGGGCTAAAACTGTAGCGGTAGTTGTTCCATCTCCCGCAACGTCATTTGTTTTGGAAGCTACTTCTTTAACTAATTCTGCTCCAAGTGCTTCAAATTTATCTTTCAATTCAATTTCTTTAGCAATGGAAACACCATCATTTGTGATAGTTGGAGATCCCCAACTCTTTTCTAAAACTACGTTTCTTCCTTTAGGTCCCAAAGTTATTTTAACAGCATCTGCAACTGTATTAACGCCTCTTTCTAAAGCTCTTCTTGCATCTTCATTAAATTTCAACATTTTTGCCATCTTATCTCAACACCTCCTGTTTTTAGTCTTCTACTTTTGCTAGTACGTCTTCCACATCAATGATGATATAATCCTCATCATCTATCTTGATTTCAGTTCCTGCATATTTAGAAAAGATTACCTTGTCTCCCGCTTTTAAATCATAATCTTCATCTAGTTTCCCAACTTCTTTAACTTCTGCCTTTTGAGGTTTTTCTTTTGCTGAATCTGGTAGTACTATACCACCTTCAGTCTTTCTTTCTTCGGTAATGGGTTTAATGAGTAGCCTGTTTCCTAATGGTTTCACTGTCATGTGATGATACCCCCTTTTTTATTTTAATTATTTTATTTCAATTTTTTATTTTTGTTTTTTAGCAATCAAATATTAAGAGTGCTAAGTTTCATATGTATCATAACACATATAAATAAAAGTATCAAGATTCAAAAAATCCAATTATGGACGATTATAGTCGATTAAAAGCGATTATTTTCGATTAGAAGGCTAAATCTCGTTTTTTCTCGGTTTTCCTCCAAATTGCTCGTTTTTTCTGGTAGTTTAACTTTTTTGTAATCTTATTAATACGTATTTTTAAATTTATCCGCTATTTTGACAAATACTTTTAATACTTCAGGATCAAACTGTTCTGGAGAAGTTTTGTTATCTCCTTCTAATAATATTTTCATACTTTCTTCATGAGAATAAGCTTTCTTATATGATCTTTCAGTTCTGAGTGCATCGTACACATCTGCCACAGCGACTATCCTGGCTTCAATCGGAATATCTTTGCCTTTCAAGCCAAAGGGGTATCCCGTTCCATCGTATCTTTCTTGATGGTAGAGTGCGATGTTTCTTGCAACTTTAAAAATTTCTGCATTTCCAATTATATCTGCCCCATATTCGGTATGTTTTTTCATCACTTCCCATTCTGAATCATTTAAAGAACCTTTCTTTCTTAAAATCTCAATGGGTATAAGTATCTTTCCAATATCATGATAGTATGCGTATGTTTTTATCTCTTGAGCAAAATTTTCATCTAAACCTAAATTCTTAGCTATTTCGTAACTTATTTGGCCTATTCTGTTCATATGTTCAGAAGTTTCCATATCAAAACGTTCTGCCACATCACT
Source organism: Petrotoga sp. 8T1HF07.NaAc.6.1 (assembly GCF_016772115.1). NCBI lineage: Bacteria > Thermotogati > Thermotogota > Thermotogae > Petrotogales > Petrotogaceae > Petrotoga > Petrotoga sp. 8T1HF07.NaAc.6.1. The sequence continues at coordinate 6,745 of NZ_AUPG01000013.1, read as the reverse complement.
AAGTTTTTTTAAAGAGTAGTTATAGGCCTCAATAGCCTCTCTTTCCTCAAATTTAAGATCCATATAAATTTCAATCAATCTTCCGAATATTTCCATTACTTCTTTTGAGGTATCAGAAAATTTCATATTTGCCTTTGAATTTACCGAGATGTTACCTATAAATCTTTCTTTGCTGTATAAGTCCATAATTAAGCTACTTGCCAAATTAGTCGCACCAGATTTGGTTAATATATTGGTATTTTCCATTGAAAGATCTTCATTAAATGAATCCAAATTATGAACTTCTTGAACATGTTTCCCAACTTTTATGACTTTATCAACAGGAATGGTGAAATTGTATATTTCTTTGTTGAATCCATATGCGGCGTAAATTTTCCATTGGTGATCGGTGATGAGTCCTATGCTTCCTGCTTCGGCTTCTGGTATCAATTTAACTAAACCTTCTATAGCATTATTCAAAATCGTCTTTGTATCTTCGCTTTCAATGAAAGAATAAAATATTTGATACATCTTTACAAGCTTTTCGCTCAATTCTTTATTTTTATGGCTAAGATCACTAATTTCCTTATAAGAATTTCTTAGTCTCATATTTGCCTTGTGTATGGTGTTAACCATTTTTCTATTTCTAAAGTAAAAGAAAACCAAGGTAACAACAAAACCAATCAAAATTATTATAAAAGTAATAAGCATTCTATTGATGCTTTTTTGACGTTCAACACTTAAAGATGTACTTATTCCAACCCATAAATTTTTAATTAGATCAAAACCTTCGCTTTTTAGAACATTATTGAGGGTACTTTCAAATATCTGCAAGGTTTCTTCTTTTTCACTGTTCTTTTTGGAGGCAAAGGTTAGAGGTGTCGAATCAAATACTTTCACATATCGAATGTCAGGTTTTAAATTGTTTGCTATGATATAGTGTGAAACTATTCTTTCATCTTCTATAGCAGCAGAAGATAATTTTTCGTTCAGCAGATCTGATATGACACTTTCATTTGTTTGGTACACTCTAATATCTTTAAATCCTTCGTTTTTTAGAACATCTATTAAAAAGCTACCATCTAAAACCCCGACTGGATAATTTTTTAGTTCTTCGTAGGTATAATCGTTATCGTACCTCGTCATTATGAATGAGTCAACAAAAATAACGGTTTTATAAAATTTTAAAGTATCTTTTCTTTCTGGAGTTGGTGCTATTAGTCCTATTAAGTCGTAATTTTCGTCATTTAAAAAGGTATCGTATGCATCTGTCCAATTTTTTACCGTTATTTCAAAGGTTAAATCTGAGTTTTTTTCTATTTCGTTCAGAATATCAATCACAAAGCCTTCTAATTTACCATTATCTATGTACACATCTGGGTAATATTCGCCTAAAATGATATTAAGTTTTTCCGAAAAAGCAAAAATTGTGATAGTAGTAAAAATTATAGTTATAATAACACTTTTAGGTTTCAAAATAGGTGAACTCCCTTTAATTTTTTTGTTTATACATAATTTTATCATATTTGTGAATCTATTTGAAAAAACTAAGGAATTTTTCGATATGGTATAATAATAACAAGGGTTATCGGAAGTATTTGAAGTTAAGAATCAAATTATAAAAGGAGTGGTTTTTGTGATATTCAAAAAGTTTGGAAAGACAGATATGAACGTATCTGTTGTAGGATACGGAGCTTGGGAATTAGGTGGAAATTGGGGACCTATTGAAAAGGAAAACGGTGTTAAGATATTGAACTTAGCTTACGACAATGGCGTTAACTTTTTTGATACTGCACCGGCATATGGTCGAGGTCAGTCTGAAGAAATAGTTGGTGAATTTTTGAAAGGAAAAAAGAGAGAAGATCTTTACATTGCTACTAAATGTGGTTTAGAATGGGACCAAAGGGGAAGAATTAGGAATAATTTAAAGAAAGAAAGGGTATTGAAAGAAATAGATGATTCTCTGCAAAGACTTAAATGTGATTATGTTGATCTATATCAAATTCATTGGCCTGATCCCAATACTCCCTTAGAAGAAACTGCAGAGGCGTTACAACAGATTTTAGATAGCAAAAAAGCTAAGTACATCGGTGTGTCTAACTTTAGTGCACAACAAATAGAAACGTTGATAAAGTATGTGGATATTGTTTCCACACAAAATTATTACAACTTATTGGTTAGAGATGTTGAAAAAGAGCTTTTTCCAGTTGTTAATAAATACGATTTAACGGTAATTCCATACAGTCCTCTTGCTAAAGGGTTGTTGACAGGAAAGATCTCCAAGGATTATGAACCACCGAAGAACGATCCTAGAGCTATGGATGAAATATTTAAAAATAGGGAGCTTTTTGTCAAAAGTGTAGAAAAAGTTGAGGAATTAAAGATTTTAGCCAATAAAATTGGAAGGCCCTTGTCTCAAATGGCTATAAATTGGTTATCACATCACAAACAAGTATCGACAGTTATCGCTGGTTCAAAAGATGAAAAACATGTTTTGGAAAATATTGAAGCGGGAAGTTGGGAGCTTAGCGAAGATATTTATCTAAAGATCGAAAAAATAGTTGGTGAATAGGAGGCAATATATGGCTATTCTCTGTGCTGGTGAAATTCTCTTTGATTTTATATCGAAATCTCCAAACAAAGGTCTTGGAGAAAGTGAGCTTTTTGAGAAACGACCAGGAGGATCTCCTTTTAATGTAGCTGTAGGACTTGCAAAGTTGGGTGCAGATGTTTCTTTTTTAACGAAGATAGCTCAAGATGAATTTGGTAAATTTCTATTTGAGTACTTAAAAGAAAATGGAGTGAACACGGATTGTTCTTTTACGGTTGAAGGGTTGAAAACTTGTTTGGCTTTTGCAGCGGTTGATGCCCAAGGAAAGGCTGAGTATGAGTTTTATCGAGATAATGCAGCGGATACACAGTTAGGATTAAAAGATGTAGAGAATTTGGATTATGAAAAATTTAATATCTTTCACTTTGGTTCTATAGCTCTTATAGATGAACCTACATCGAGTACTTTGATTAGATTGTTTGACAATTTTGTTTCTGGTGATTTGGTAACTTCTTTTGATCCTAACATTAGAAAGTCTTTGTTGAAAAATAGGGAAAGTTACAACAGTCTTATAAAGAATATAATTAAAAAGGTTGATATATTGAAGATGAGCGATGATGATTTGTTTTATATAACTGGAAAAAAAGATGTTGAAGAAGCTATTAACACACTTTCCATCAAAGAAGGTTCTATTTTGTTTGTGACTTTAGGAAGTGAAGGTTCTTTAGTTTATAAAGATACTATTATTAGAAGAGTTCCTGGTTATAAAGTAAAGGTTGCTGAAACTGTAGGTTGTGGAGATTCTTTTATGGCAGGTATTTTGTATAAATTGAAGAATTTATCTAAGAATGATTTTCTTAAGATTTCTTTAGAAAAACTTGTTGAATATGCAGACTTTGCCAATAAATGTGCTGCTATTGTTGCTACGAAACAAGGAGCCGCGAATGCTATGCCAAGTTTATCTGAAGTTAGTCAATTTGAATTTTTATAAAGTTGTTTTTAGTTGTTTTTATATTTAATTATGTGATAGTAGTGAAGATAGTGTAATGTTGATAGTTCAAAAGTCCTGTTTTTCTTTGTTAATGAGATTTTGTGTAAGTTCAAAAGTGCCAAAAATTTTGAACCTCGTTATCAACTTAAATGTTCAAAAAGATTTTTAAATGATTTTATCGAATGTTTTGTTGATAACTTTAATTATCGACGTTGTTTTCGACTGAGATATCGACGAACTTAGTGTAAAAATACTTTTGAACATTGAAAGTTGAAAAGTTTGTCGATAAAATTGTTGAAAAACCAAATTATTATTGAATTCATTCCATTAAAAACGTTTTAAACAGTCACTTTTATAACTCAAGAAAATAGTTCATAACTTTTTCAACTATCAACATCCGGGGTTAGTGATCGTTAATGAAAAGGGAGGGAGTTACGATGATTAAAGTCGGACTTCTTGGGTACGGTACAGTTGGAGGAGGGGTGTACAATATACTCACAACTAAAAAGGAAGATATAGAAAGAAAACTAGGTGAGGAAATTCAAATCAAAAAGATCTTGGTAAAAGAAAAGAACAAAAAAAGGAAGTACGATGTAGATGATTCGTTGCTTACTGAAGACTATAAAGAGATCGTAGAAGATCCTGAAATTCAGATCGTGGTGGAGTTAATTGGTGGAGAAACACCGACATTAGATTACATTAAAGAAGCTATCAACCGTCATAAAAATGTTGTAACAGCCAATAAGTTAATATTAGCCAAGTATGGTAGAGAAATATTTCAACTAGCAAAGAACAATAATGCCAAAGTGTATTATGAAGGAAGCGTAGGTGGAGGAATCCCTATAATTAAAACTCTGAAAGAGTCCATGATTGCAAATAAAATTGAAAGAATTTATGGAATTCTAAACGGGACCACAAATTACATTTTGACTCAAATGACAGAAAAATCTATTAATTTTGAAGAGGCTTTAAAAGAAGCGCAAAGTCTAGGTTATGCGGAGAGCGATCCATATTTTGATGTAAGTGGTTTGGATAGTACATATAAAATAAGTATTTTGTCTTCATTAGCGTTTGGAAGTTTTATAGATGTTAATTCAATCTATGTAGAAGGGATTGATAGAATAGAAAGGGAAGACATAGAAATAGCTGAGGAATTAGGATATACTATCAAATTGTTGGCTATTGGGAAAAGGTATGAAGACAAGATATTGGATATAAGGGTACATCCGACTTTTATTTCTAAAAATAGCCCTCTTTCAAAAATCAACGGTGTATACAACGTCGTACAGATTCACGGAGACGCCGTTGGAGATATAATGATTTACGGACAAGGTGCCGGGGAAATGCCAACTGCGAGTGCGGTTGTTGCAGATATTATGGAAGCCGCCAAGAGTATTAAATACCATATTGAAAACGAATACAGTATCGGAAGGTTAAACGGCTTGAAGTTAATTGTGATAGATGAAATTGAAAACTCTTTCTATATAAGATTGAGAGTGAATGACAAACCCGGTGTTTTTGCAAAAATAGCTAAAGCTTTTGGAGATAACGAAGTTAGCATCGCTTCTGTAATTCAAAAACAAAGACTTAATCCTGTTGTACCAATATTTTTACAGACGCATCCAATCAAAGAGAAAAACTTGAAAAGAGCCATTGCTTCATTGAAAGAAATAGATGATGTGATAGAAATAAAAAATATAATAAGGGTGGAGGATTTCGATGAGAAATTTTAGTTTTTGGCCCGGTATAATAAATGCTTATAAAGAGTACATGCCCGTTGATGAGAAAACAGAGATAATAACGTTACAAGAAGGGAACACTCCTTTGATATTCGCAGAAAAAATGAGTAATATTTTGGATATTGAACTTTATTTGAAATATGATGGTGCTAATCCTACGGGGTCTTTTAAAGACAGAGGGATGACGTTAGCCGTAACCAAAGCGGTTCAGAACGGTGATAAAGCCATAATCTGTGCTTCAACGGGTAACACATCCGCCTCTGCTGCGGCTTATGGAAGTAGAGCAGGATTAAAAACAGCGGTCATAATCCCTGAAGGGAAGATCGCCTTGGGGAAATTATCTCAGGCCTTAATGCATGGGGCTATAGTTATACCGATAAAAGGTAATTTTGACGTTGCCTTAGAGATTACAAGAAAGATCGCTGACAACTATCCTATAACTCTGGTTAACTCACTTAATCCATACAGGATAGAAGGTCAAAAAAGTGCAGCTTTTGAGGTATGTGATCAATTGGGTGGTAAATCTCCTGACATATTGGCAATTCCAGTGGGGAATGCGGGAAACATCACAGCTTACTGGAAAGGGTTCAAAGAATACTTTAAAGACCACAAAACAGATAAGTTACCTAAGATGATTGGTTTTGAAGCGGAAGGATCAGCTGCTATCGTAAAAAATCAGGTTATAAAAAATCCAGAGACTGTAGCAACCGCCATAAGAATAGGTAATCCGGTCAATTGGGAGAAGGCCGTAGAAGCGGCAAAAGAATCCGGAGGGTTTATAAATTTTGTTACCGACGAGGAGATATTGAACACGTATAAAGAATTGGCATCACTTGAAGGTGTGTTTGCAGAACCAGCTTCTGCAGCTTCGGTAGCTGGTGTTAAAAAGATGATCAAATTGGATAAGATAAAAAAAGGAAGTAAAATTGTTGCGGTACTCACGGGACATGGTTTAAAAGATCCCGATACTGCAATCAGTGTGATACCAAAGGTCAATCCAGTAGAACCAGAAATGAGAACTATATTGAAAATGATAGGGCTGTAATTTTCAAGAGGTAATGGTTTAGATAGTACTAAGAGTTTTGGAGGTGAGATTTATTCCCATATACAAACATTCAATCTTCATTGTTTCCACAGGACCGGTACTAAGTTCATAGGTAAAGTCGTGTTAGATCATAATTAATTGTCATTGAAATAGTGTAATGGTTAGATAGTATTTATGTCTTTGAAATTGATTTGCTTTTTGTTAGTTGAATGTTGTATAATTTATCCACGAGGACAGGCTTCCTCCTCTGAAGGATGTTTATTTCCTTGAACCCCTCTGGGGTGTTTCTTCTTTCAATTTTACCATGTTTAAACTTTCATATGTTTCCTTTGGTTGAGATTTAGTTTTTTCGTTAACAATATTGCTTTCAAGCGACTATTGGTATGGAGACTTAGGTTTCTCATATTCTTTTTTTAACAGCGTATATAATATTGATATTA
>NZ_AUPG01000012.1:0-59900 GCF_016772115.1 Petrotoga sp. 8T1HF07.NaAc.6.1 | reverse complement strand
ACTTTGAGAAGATAAACGCTGTTTCATACATCATTGGATCGTTGCTTTCTTTTTGTACTTGAAAGATAGTATCAAGTGAATTGAAAATTTTGTAATTATCATCGTCAAAATAATAACCAAGGTAAAATCCTAATCCTAAGCTAAGGTTTAAAGCGATACTTTTATCTACATCTTTTAACCACCAACTTATATTGTTTAAAGCTTGTACTATTCCGGATGGATGAGGAACATCTTTCAATATCTTAAATGCTTTAATGTTTAACTGAGTCGCTTCTTCATATTTTCCTTCATTCTTTCTCTCTCTTGCATCAGCCATGAGGATAAATCCTTTATCAACAGGATTGTTTTCGTATTCTTCACTCCAATATCTAACCTTTTCCATACTTTCATTGGATTCATAATACAATTCTCTTATGTTTCTTAAAGATTCTACAACAACTCCTCTAAGATACCTTGGAAGTTTAGAGAACCCGTTTCTTAACTCATAGAAAGTTTCTTTAATTTCTTTCTCCTTTGAAAGTTTAACCAATACATCCATCTTTTCCACTAAAAGCAAATAATCAATGCTTCTTTTTTTAGATAACGTTATTGCCTTTTCTATCTTTTCAAGTGCCTCTTCATATTTTGCAGCCCATTTTAATTTTAATACATCAATGTAATTAATAACTTCTTCATGTTGTTTTGTTGATTCATTTTTCAAATACTCACCCATATAATTTAAAAACGGTTTTGAAAACTGACCAAAGTTGAGTATTTCTACAATATTTTTTAGATTCATCCCTAATTCCCCCAACCGATATATAATCTTTTAGTTACTGAATCGGCACCTAAAAGTTACTTAGGATTGCTTTTCCTATAATGTTAACGTCTTGTAGAAACAGCGTATTTTTTATTACAAAGATTATTATATCATAACCTTTATTATTCTTGACATAAAGCAAAAGTAGGAGAAGATGAAATGTAAAAAACGAGAAGTTGTAACATTTATTTTTAAAAATTCAAAAATAACAATCCTTTGTTTATGCGTGCGTAATCACTCTTTATGGAGATTGGGAAAAAATGAAAGAAATGGTAGAATAAAATAAGGGGTGAGAAGTGGTTATTTTTATCAATAAAAAACCTGGAAATCACTGATTTTATTATGTAAAGGAGATGATTTGATGCTTAAGAAAGTTATGTCAATTGTGAAAACAGATTTGTTATCCTCGAAAATATTTGTTTTAATGTTTTTTTTAATGTTTGGTTTAGGCTTTGGTTTTTTATATGGACTTATTGTTCGTTTTACACAAGTTTCAGAATTGCTCTATTCATATTGGTTACAAGGAGCAGCTTTTTTATTGGGAGGGTTGTTTTCTTTAATGTTTCCTTTTAGTTTTCTTTTAACAGATAAACGAATTAAAGCTGGTGAAATGATATTAACATCAGGGATCAGACCATTTGAATACATCTTTTCTAAATGGATTAATGGTGTGTTTCTTGGAATTGTTACCGCTTATACCTACTTGATTGTATATACATTGTTAACCTTACCTTTGTATGAGCAATACGGTAATATTTCTGTGTGGTTATACGTATTGTTAATTGCTATAATTTTTGCGTCGTTGGGAGTTACCTTAGGTATAATTTTTACAAAAGTGAATCTGTTAAGAAAGATACTTTTAATTATATTTCTTTTTGTTCTTCCAATTTTGTCGTTTGTTTTATTGTTTATTATAAGCAATACGGGTATATTTCTTAAGTTTTTAATTCCAATTTTGTTAGTTTATTCACTATTATGTTTCTTTTTATCTGTAAGAAACGTAGAAATCAAAGATTTCGTAGCATAGAGGAGGTTATTAAAGGTGAATAAGCATATTGATGCAATTAATGTTGATTTTACTTATGATAATAAAAAACTTGTGTTGAATAACGTCTCTTTAAGTACATATCAGAGCGAAAGTGTTGGTTTGGTGGGACCAAATGGAGCTGGTAAGACAACTCTTGTTAGAGTACTGTTAGGAATTCTCTATCCCAAGAATGGAAATATACAAGTTTTTGGATACAATCCATTAAATAAGAAGGAAAGAGAAAAGATTTATGGACAGATGGGTTACCTTCCTGAAGGAGCTGATGTATATCCACAATTAACCTTGAAACAATATATTGAATTATTTAAAACACTCCATGAGGTTGAAGATAATTCAACTATAGAAGAGCTCTTAGATATGTTTGATTTACAAGATGTGTTTGAAAAAAGATTAGGTACATTTTCAAAAGGTATGAAACAGAAAGCGAAACTTTTGACTATTCTTATACATTCCCCAAAATTACTGATAATGGATGAACCAACAGATGGATTAGACATAGCTTCAAAGGAAGAAACAATAGAATACATGAGAAAATTAAAAAAGAAAGGAACATCAATGTTAATAGCAACTCATGATCCTTATCTTGTTGAAAACCTTTGTGATAGAATAATCATGATAAATAAAGGTGAAATCATATTTGAAGGGACAACACAACAGTTGCAAGAGGTTGCACAAAATGAACCTTGTTATGTAATCGAGTTGATGGAAAAGGTAAAAAAGGAAAAATTAGAAGAGATATTGAATAATATTGGCGAGCCACAAAAGATCATAGTTGAAGAGAATACAATAAAAATTTGGACTGATGATGAAAATATAGCTAAAAATGTTTACAAAAAAGTTGTAGATGAAGGGCTGATAGTAAAGAACTTTAATAGATATTTACCAACTTTTTCTCAAGCTTATAAGAATTTTTTGGAGGGGAAATAAAGTCAATTATTTTTATTCCTGCAATACAATAAGTCTCCTGTATAAATAACTCTTACTCACTTTAGAAATTATGAAACACAGATTCTATAAATGTTTTAAATTTATTCAGAAACACTTCCCCACTTCTAATTCTCACTAATTCTTAATTTCTTTAACTTTTTCGGTACTTGTAGCCAAGGAGGGGGAGAGGCTCCGCCCTAGACCCATTTTAAATTCAAAATTCCATTTTTAGAAAATTCTCATTTCTAAAGTCCCTAAAATAACTCTGTGTTGCAGGGATAAAATAAAATTAGTAGATTTCAAACTCTCTTTCTTTACCTTCAAAAACATAGAAAGAAATTGCAGATAATCTTCTTTTTAAAGTGTATTTCTTCACAAATATATTAATTTCTTTTGGTACTTTTGGTCTTAATTCTTTTGGTATGTTCTTTATTTCATAATACCTTCCATAGTTCATTATGAACTTTTCTATTATCTCTTTTTCTTTTGAATCAAGTTTTATATATTTTTCAAATATAAACTATCTTTTTGTAGTTTGGAATGTCTTTTTCTATTCTTTCAAAGCATTTGAATTATCTCCTTATGAATATCTACTTTTGTTCCACAATTGTCATTTAAAAATAACATAATATTTACTTTGATTCCAATGTTAACAAGTCAATAGTTAATCGTTTTTCCCTTTTTAATCAATTATATCATAACTATCATCAATAAAGAGAAAGCGAAAGTAGCATATAAAACATGATAAAAAACATCGTAATTAAAGTTTACATAAGGTTTTTTGAGGTAATCTCTGAAAATAGGTTTCAATCTATATTTGAACCTGATAAAAAAATCGCTTGAAAATCATATAAAAAAGTGTATGATAAAAATAGAACACTGAAATTTTATTTATCAAAATAAATTATCGGTGTGAAGAAAAAAGTAAAGAGTCTTATTGTAATATTCTTAATCACTATTAGATAAGCCGCATCTTAAGTGTAGCATTAAGATAACTCTACTCGAAATAAAAGAAGGAGGTTATTTGAAAATGCTAAGATATAAAAACTCGAATTATAATGTTATTTTTGAGGATGGAGACAAAGTTGTTTTTGTTAATCTTTTAACAGAAGCTATTGCGACTGTAAATAAAGAAAAATATAATAAAATAAAAGAAATAATGGAATCGCCAAATAAAGAATGGTCAAGAGAATATGCAGATTTAAAAAATGACCTTATATATGGCGGTTATTTAATAGAAGAGAATTTTGATGAAATACAACATTTAAAGGCAATGAACTATAGAAGCAGATATGATGCTAGTTTTATAAGTTTCACAATAATGCCTACAATGAGATGCAATTTGGATTGTATTTATTGCTATGAAACACATGAAGGACCAACTATGGATGAGAAAACAACTGAAACAGTTGCAAATTATATTTCAACTGTGGCAAAAAGTAAACGAAGAATACATATTGGCTGGTTTGGTGGTGAACCTCTTTTAAAATTTGATACTATGAAATATATTAATGAAAAAGTGATAAAAGCTTGTGAAGAATATAAAACTAATTTTTCTTCTTCCATTTCAACAAATGGATACTTACTTTCAGCTGAAAAAGCCAAGCTATTTGACGAATTAATGATACGCAACGTACAAATAACTCTTGATGGCCCAAAGGAATATCATGACAAGTATAGGCCTTAAAGGAGGAGGACCAACGTATGATATCATGTTTGAAAATATAAAAAATTTCTTCGAATTGACAAAAGAATCAAGAATTACTCTAAGAGTTAACGTTGGCCCAGATAATTATGACGCAATATATAAGTTGGTGGATGCGCTTGAAATTCTTCCAAAAGACCGTCTAAGAATTTATTTTAGATGGATATTTCAAGGTGGGGAAACGGAAAAAGAAATTCATCGTGAAGTTATGAATTTTAGAGGGGAAAATTCTTACGAAAAATTGGCTAAGTTCTATTACTATGCATCTCAAAAAGGATTTGAAACTTTTCTTCCTATTCTTTCTAATCCGATTTATTGTGAATATGACTGTGAATCTTCTATTTTAATAGGGCCTAAAGGCGAAGTTTTCCCTTGTACAGTTGCAGTAAATGAGGGGAACGAGTTTGGAAAAGTAACAAACAATGGCATCGAATATGATAAAACAAAGTACCTTTTATGGTATAAACACGATGCTTTTCAAGATGAAGAATGTAAAAAGTGTGAGTTACTCCCTCAATGTTTTGGAGGATGTAGAAATGCTATAGTGAATTCAGGAGTTAGAGGATGCCCAGAAGAAAAAACTGCTTTAGAATCTTTCGCAAGATTGTGGTATTTCACAAAAGACATGGAAAGAAAGCTGAAAGCGGTGAAAAAAGATGAAAATATCAAGGTATAATCAACTTATAGAAAAAGATAACTATCTCATTTTATTTAATAGCATTTCAAATGCCATTCTATATGTTGAACCAAACAAAGTAAAAGAAGTTAAAGAAGTTCTTGAAAGTGGAAATATAGAAGAAATAAAGCTATCTGATGAAGATATAGAAAAGTTGAAAAAAGGATTATACATTATCCCTGATGAATTTGACGAAATAACATATTTGAAGATGAGGTTAAACAATTACAAATACAGTGATAGATTTTTAAGATATACTATAAGTTTAACTGAAGAATGTAATTTTTCTTGTGTTTATTGCTATCAACAAATGTTGATAACTTTAATGGATAAGAAACCCGCAAAAATAGCAAAAAATATTGTAAACACAATTCTAAATATGACGGAAAAAAGATTTGAAGAAGAACATCCTAAAGTATTGAGCATAACTTTTTATGGAGGAGAGCCGCTTCTTGCACTCGATGAATTAGAAACGTTAAGTAAAGGTTTTGAAGAAATGTGTAAGAAGTTCGAAGTAAAGTATGAAGCGAATGTCGTAACGAACGGTTATTTGTTAACTCATGACATTGTCAATAGACTACTGAACTGTGGAGTAAACTCCGTAATAATAACAATTGATGGAGATAAGACTCTTCATGACAAATATAGAAAGACTAAAAGTGACAAGCCTACTTTTGATAAAATTATGGAAAATATAAACTATGCACAAGATAAGATGTATGTAACCATTAGAACAAATATCTCTAAAAATAGTATAGAAAATGTGAAAAAAATGATAAAGATACTTGCAGAAAAGGGATGGAGAGTTGATTTTGATTTTCAACCAGTTGAGGTAGTGGAAGAACTATCTACGGGATTTAATGATGAGATGCTTACATTGAGAGAATTTGCTAATGTGGAAGTAGAACTATACAAAGAAGTCATCACACTCATACCCGATTATCCATTCAATCCATTTAGAAGATTAAGAATGGCCAGATGTGATGCCTTATGTAAAAATAGTTGTGTAATAGATGTCGATGGGAGTATTTACAAGTGTTGGGGAGAGATAGGAAATAAATTTTCTTCTGTAGGTAAAATAACAAAAGAAGATATAGAATTAAACCATAAATTTGAAAAATGGATAACTTACGAACCGTTCGAAGATCAAAAATGTATGGAATGTTCTGTACTTCCAATGTGCATGGGAGGATGCGTTTTTAATGCAGTTGTTGTTGATAGGTTAAATAGCTCTCCATGGAGGAAACCATACACATGCATTCCTTTAAAATACAATCTAAAAGAAATGGTTTCTTTATTATCTGATAAAAAATTAGGAGTAAAAATTTAAAAGGGGTGGTGATATTATGGAATTCATAAATGAACCTGTGTTTGATAAAGACAGATATTTAGCTGCTTGTGGAGAAAATGGCGAGAAGGAAGGTTGCGAAACAGTTAAAAATTGTGATTATTGCCACAATCCACAGTGTAACAATCCATGTCAGGATAAAAAATTTCCTTGGCTATGTGCAAATGGAGAAAACAATTAAATTAGCCTCATTTGCAATTAGAAATGATGGCAGAGATTAATCAACCGAAAAGTGGGGTTCAATCGTAGTATCTTTAGGATGAGATTTACTGCATCCACGATATGAATAAAAATGTGATCTTAAAAATATCGAAAAGGTAATGATTATTGCATGATAATGATGTAAAATAATGTATGTTTGTTTAATTTTTATCTTTCGTAAGATATGAATGAAGGGACGATATTCTGGAAACGATAAAAACACAAAACCTAACGAAGATATTCAAAGTAAAAAAGAAAAAAAATAAGAGCCATACAAGATATAAACCTATCCATTCAAAATGGAGAGATATTTGTTTTGCTTGGACCTAATGGTGCAGGGAAAACTACCTTTCTAAAAACCATCTCCACTCTCATACTACCGACATATGGAGATGCTTGGGTTAACGGATACAACATCAAAAAAGATGAGTACAAGGTAAGAAAATCGATAGGGTTATCAACAGGATTTGAAAGATCGTTTTATTACAGATTGAATGGTTATCAAAACCTCGAGTTCTTTGGTACTTTGTACGGTATAAAAAGTAAGGACTTAAAAGAAAGGATAAACTTTTTACTCAATCTGTTCAATTTAGAAGACGCCAAAGATTTAAAGTATATGAAATACTCAACTGGTATGAAGAAAAAACTTTCTTTAGCAAGAGCATTATTACATGATCCTGATGTATACATATTCGATGAGCCAACATCTTCTATCGACCCAATAAGTGCAAATGAGATAAGAGACATAATTCTATCTCTCAAGGATAAAAATAAAACTATTATACTTTCCACACACGATATGCATGAAGCAGAACTTCTTGCCGATAGGATAGGTATATTGAACAAAGGGAATATGCTCGCTGTTGATAAAAAAGAAAACTTAAAAAGAGTATTAAAAAAAGAAATAATAAAAGTGAAAATAGATAAAGGTATCAATGAAGATTTAATCGCACAAGACGGCATCAAAGAAAAGATAAACCTATTTAGAAAGATAAAAGATAACGAATTTGAAATAGAAGTCGAAAATTCTTCAGAAGTACTTGATCAACTGATAGAAAAACTGAAAAACCAAGACAGAAAGATACTTACAATAAATGTTGAAACACCTTCAATAGAAGAAGTATTCATAAACTTTGTAAGGAATGATAAAAAATGAGTTTTTTAAAAAAATTATGGATATTCATTAAAAGAGGATTCATAACAAACTTCAGTTATAGAACGTACGCAATACTTGGAATAGCAAGTATGCTGATAGGTGTTTTAAGGTTTGGATTCATGGCTAATTTTTTGCAAGAAGGGAACACCTTCCCCATGCTCGAACCATACGGTGGAGACTTAATGGCATTTCTAATAACAGGAACAATGTATATGAGCTATGTCTCAGTTGCATTAGATTCTTTTAGAAATTCTATAAGGTCAGAACAAACAATGGGAACACTTGAATATTTATTGATGAGTAACACACCATTGTGGCAACTGTTAATATTCAATGGAATAAATAGTTTCATATGGACTACAATAAATGTAGGAGTTATTTTTTTGTTTCTGGTTTTGATATTCGATATTCAAATGACAATAAATATAATTTTATCGTTATTCATTTTAATACTTTCAATAATATGTATAAGTGGGATAGGTCTTATGAGTGCAGGAGTAATAATGGTAACAAAGATGGGAGATCCAATAAGTTGGATTTTTAGTACACTGTCTGGCCTTGTTAGTGGGGTACTATACCCAATATCCATATTACCAGCATGGTTGAGGAGTTTTTCATATTTTTTGCCGCCCACATATGCTTTAAGTGCATTGAGAAAGTCCTTACTGACAGGGGCCACCTTTGCTGATGTGAAGAACGAGATAATAGTTTTGATCATCATGAGTTTACTGACGATTCCTTTGGGATTGTTGTTGTTCAGATTCGGTTTCAATAAAGCAAGAGAAACAGGTAGTTTGATAGAGTATTAGACATTATTTAACTCAAAAAGTTGACTTTTTTGTACAATATGTGTTATAGTTAAATATAACAACAAAACATTGGGGGTGAATGTAAATGTCCAGGTACAATTATTTGTTAAAACTTGTCTTTGCAGCTGTTTTCGGTATTTCTGCTCTTTTTATACCTTCCTTCTTTTTGAAAACCATTTTTTCGACAGTTGCGATTGTTTTTCTGGCTCTTAACCTGAAAAGCTTTAAAATCTTGTTTGTTATTTTAGCGGTAGTTTTATTTGTGATTCCAGCAAGTATATTTTCTTATTTTATAGACTCGCATATAGATTGGGATAATTTATGGAATAATATTTTCAACTGGGAAGAATTATATAACCAAAACGGTTATAGCTACAATTCTAATACTGAAGAAATCCAGCCTGATATCTACATAGAAAGGGCTGAAAACCTACAAATTAATGGAATAAATTATGAAATAATTTTTGATGAAACGTCTGATCAGATCTACATTCCTAATCAAATTAATCGTATGAGAAATGAAGATACTTTAACTTTAACATCAGACGTTCAAGATCAAAAATATATCTTAGTAATTGGCTCAAAAGTACCCTACAAGAATATAAGAATAAACTCAACAGGTTTGAATGTATTGGGGAATTTAGAAGTAGAAAATTTTGATTTAAATACCACAGGGCTTGATTTCAATGTAACACTTGAATCGAGTAATCTTTCGATAAATTCTGCAGGTTTAAGTTTAGGTGATAATATACACGTAGACCAAGCTGAAATTAATGTATCAGGGATTAGTTGGGATGGCTTGGTAGATGCCGAAGAGTTAACGTTAAACGGTGCTGGTATGGAAATTGATCTCTCAGTAATTAACGCAGAACATATCTATATTAACGGCGCAGCATTGACAGGTACCATACAATACATGGATAAATGGGTAGGTACGAGGTATTTATCAATTAAAGGGGCTTATGGTGATCTAGAACTTCTAGAACCTTCGGATAATGAAGGAAGGTTAAAGCTCGATACCCAAGGCAGAATTAAGATCAGAAGAAAAAAATATTGAAAGGGTTGTAAATATGCTGTATGAAGTAGATAAACACAGTGGGATACCATCTTATTTACAAATAATGAACCAAATAAAAAAGGAAATAATTATGGGAAATCTAAAAGAAGGTGATCAATTACCACCTGTTAGGGAGTTGAGTACAGTTTTCAAAGTCAACATAAACACGATTTTAAAAGCTTTAGATAAGTTAGAAACATCAGGATACATAGAAGCCCAACATGGAGTAGGTTTTTTTGTTTCAAAGAATATAGATTTAAAAAAAGGCATTGTTGATGAGATTAGAAATTGTGTAGAAAAATTAAAAAAGGAAGACATAGACTTAGAAACTATAAAATTAATTTTGGAGGAGGTTTGGAAAGATGGTCAATTTTCTGAATAAGTTGGAAGTGTACTTTCAAAAGGAGTTTACTGAAAAAAGTGGAAGAATATTTATATTTTCTTTGATTTTTTTATTTTTCATAACCTTTGAAAAACTGTTTTTAACGTTATTTTTCATATTCCTTTTCCTTACAAACATGATCGGACATGATTTAAGAAACGGGAAGTTCTCACTTATAATATCCCTTCCTTATTCGTACAGAGAGGTATTCTTCTCATCTTATATACTTTCTCTACTTTTGATAGTCATACCTAGTTCTATTGGACTAGCTTTTTTTAATTTTGGAAATTTGTACCCATCAATACCACTTTTAAAGATCTTGGGTGTCTTAATATTTGCAACAGCTTATTTTGCTATTATTATAATCTCTGTTACATTAGGGGGAGATACCTTTGGGATACCGTTTTTGATATTAATAGCTGATTGGATACTTGGAGAAATTGGATCCAGTTCTTCTGTAAATCCCTATAAATATATTAGTCCATCATATCAAGGGAATGTTTGGGCAAGTTTGATATTTTCTGTGTTTCTTTTACTCATATCTTTATATCTGTTTGAAAAAAGAGGTGTACAAAAATGATAGTAGAAGTGAAAGACTTAGTTAAAAATTTCAATTCAAAACCGATATTGAACAAGATCAATTTTAACGTAAATGAGGGTGAAATCTTTTCTCTAATAGGTCCCAATGGTGCAGGGAAAACAACAACTTTGAGATGTTTGTACGGGGAGTTGAAACCAAACAATGGTGAGATAAAGCTTTTTTCTGAAAAAATAACTCCTAAGATAAAAGCAAAAGTTTCGGTGATGACAGAAGATAGATTGACATTTTCTAATTTTAAAGGAAGTGATTACCTAAAAATTTGGGGTATGTTGTATCCTAACTTCAATGAGGAAACATTTTCTAATTTTGTTTTACATTACAACTTCGACATAAACCAAAAAGTGGAAAGATATTCCATGGGTATGAAAACATTGTTTTATTTGGCACTAACAATATCCAGTAACGCTGATCTTTTGCTCTTAGATGAACCAACTCAGAACCTTGATCCCGTTATAAGATCGGAGGCTTTAAAAATTTTAAGAAATTATGCAAATGAAACGAACAAGACGATAATCATATCTTCTCACGAAATATACGAACTCGAGGAAATATCCTCATCTTTTGCGATTATAAAAGAAGGTAAAATATTATATACAGACGATATGGATTCTGCTAAAGAAAAGCACAGGATGATAAGAAAAGGTGAACCCATTCCAAGTGGTGAAGTTGTTGCTAACTTTGAAGAAGAGGTATTGGTAAAAACTGAAGAAGAGATTGGAAGATTTGCGACATTTAACGAAATTGTTCTGGGATATTTAAGAAGTATCCAAGCTTTCACCCCTTTTGAAGTTAAAAAATAACGGTTCTATTTCTCCCTTTTCAAAAAGACAAAAACAAAGAATGGATGCTTTTCTGACAATTTTTCCCCATATGATATAATATTATCAGAAACTAGAAAATAAAAGGGGATGAATCTGATGAAAGTCAAAGAAATAATATTTATAGTAGAAGAAGACCCAGAAGGTGGATATAATGCAAGGGCTTTGGGAGAATCAATCTTTACAGAAGGATCAACCTTAGATGAGCTGAAAGAAAATATTAAAGATGCTATAAAATGTCACTTTGATAAAGAAGAAGATGTTCCCGATATTATAAGATTGCATATTGTAAAAGAAGAGACATTCAAATATGTCTAAAATTCCAAGAAATATCTCAGGAAAAGAATTAGCAGATCTACTTCGAAAATATAATTATAAAATTTTAAGAAAGACAGGAAGCCATTTAAGATTGAATTCCGAATATATGGGGTATTCGCATAACATAACCATACCTGATCACAAATTTCTTAAAATAGGTACGTTAAATAACATATTAAGAGATGTCTCAGAATACTTAAAAATCACGAAAGAGCAGCTGGTAGAAGAAATTTTCAAAAAATAAAAAATTCTTTTCTAAACCTAAATAACCAGTCTTTATCACTTGAAGAATTTGAAATTAAAGATAAAACTACATTTGCAAAATTGATCGCAAAACTAATGATAGAATCAAAAAAGACGCCCAACATGGGCGTTTTTCAATTAAAAATTGCCGATAATTTCTACAAACTCTTCTCTTTCTTCCCCTTCAAAAGCATAAAAAGAAATAGCAGAAGGTTTTTTACTCAATAGCAATAAAAATATAAAATAAAATTTACTTCGAAAGCCCTTCCTTTGGAATGTTAACATCACTTGAAAATTCTGTATTTTTTTCTAAATTTCATTATATCATAATTCTCTTATAATAACTAAAAGAAAGACAAATGCATTACATCTGATAAAAACAATTGTAAATAATTTTAACATAAGTATTTTTCGACCGATCTCTGTAAAGCTTTATCAATACATCTTTGAAGCCAATAAAAAAAACAATTGAAAACCATATGGGAAAGGGTATAATGAAATTAAAAAGTATAAAAATTAATTTTAGCAAGTGCTATTTAAACAAAGATTAAATCAAAGGATGGCCTTGAAACATTAGTAGATATTTGTTATTATCAAAAAATATATAAACAAAAGTGAGTTATTATTTTATTTTTAAATGGAGGGATGAAGGATGATAAATGCTTTTGTTGCAAATTTCAGGAAAACTTTTATTGAAATGAAGAGATATTTTTTTGACACAGTTTCTTCATTCATAATACTTTTCATCATCTTCTATCTTATATTTTTTGGATTTAAGATAGCAAGTGGCCCTAATTTTGGAGATACCATTGATGGAATCATTGTGAGTTATTTCATGTGGATAATGTTTTTAGCTTCGTTCCAAGGTGTTTCATACTGGATAATTCAAGAGGCAGAAAGAGGAACTTTGGAACAACTGTTTATGTCTCCAGTAAAATTTGAGTTTCAAATGATTTTTCATGTGATAAGTGATTTTTGTATAAACGTTCTAATGATAGTACCTTTAATGTATTTAGCAGCTTTTACAACAGGAAGAACTTTGAATTTTGACCTTGTTACTCTCCTCTATTTAATTATTCTTGGTTCAATTAGTGCGGTTGGTGTTGGTTTAATTCTGGGAGGAATGGCTTTGATATTTAAAAAGATTTCTTCATTCATTCAAATATGTACTTTTGCTTTCCTTGCAATTTTGATGTTTGAAGTTGATGCGCTTTGGTTTGAACTTTTGCCAATGGTAAAAGCAACGGGAATGATGAGAAGTATGGCGGTTACAGGGACAAAGTTTTATCAGTTCCCGATTCAAGACCACGTAATTTTGTGGATAGCTGCAGCGTTATTTCTTTTGGTTGGAATAGTTATATTCAGGGGTTTTGAAAAACGTGCCATGGTTAGAGGAACGCTGGGACAATATTAAAGGGTGGTGAAATAGATGAACGTTATTGAAGTTAATGACTTACTAAAAAGATACCCACAAAGAACTTCAAAAGAAATGCTTACAGCGGTAGATAAGATTTCATTTCACGTGAAAGAAGGAGAGATCTTCGCACTCCTTGGCCCAAATGGTGCGGGAAAAACAACTACCATCAAAAGTATATGTGGCCTTCTTGTTTTCGATGAAGGAAAGATAAAAATAAAAGATTATGATTTGAAAACAGAGAGGTCTAAAGCTCTTAAACAGATAAGTGTAGTTTTGGAAGGGAGTAGGAACCTTTATCACAGGCTAACCCCAATTGAAAATATACAGTACTTTGTTGGAATCAGGGGGAAAAAGATATCGAAAAATGAAGCCTTAGATATTTTAGATTTTTTGGGAATTAAAGAAAAAGCCAATGAAGTGGTTTATACACTTTCAAGGGGAATGCAGCAAAAAACAGCCCTAGCTGTTTGTTTAGCAGCGGATACTGATGTTCTGCTATTGGATGAACCTACTCTTGGGCTCGACGTAATTTCTAATGTAGAATTTAGAAGATTGTTAACAAACGTGAAAGAAAAAGGAAAAAGTATTCTACTTTCTACCCATGATATGGCATTAGTTGAAGAAATAGCAGATAGAGTTGCGATAATAAACAATGGGAAAATAGTTGTGTGTGAAGATAAGAAAAAGCTAATGGATGTATTCAGTGCAACGGGTTACAAGATTAAAGTTAGATCAGAAGATACCTTAGAAAGAGAACTTGATAAAATTGGCATTACAGAATTGACAAAAGAGAGTAACGTTTACGACCTTACAGTTGACTTTAAAACATCTTCAGAATTATATGAGGTTATTGATTTTTTCAAATCACGTAATGTAGAAATAATGAGCATAGAAAAGCAAATGGTGAATTTCGAAAAGATATTCATTTCATATACTAATGGGAGCAACAGTTGAATCGAATTCTTCTTTTATTTGAAAAACAGAGAAAGTAGGATGAAAGCTTTGTTGTTAATCTACATGACAATGAAAACGAAATATTGGATATAGTTACTCAAAAAGGTAATGTGTATCTTTTGTCAGAGAACGGCTTAGTGTATTTCATAGATTCAAGGAGAAATGGAAATATTCGTGATGAAGATCTGAATATAAGATTGTATATAAATAGCCCAAATTTGCTCTACTATCCGAAGTTTGCCTTTGATAAAAATGTAAATGCCGATGGGAAAAATATCCTCTATATTTACAATCACAGGGACCTTAAGAGATATTTCTTTGAGGTTTCTCTACCTTAAAAAATAAGGAAATGGGAAACTTTTTAAACCATAAAAAAGTTAAAAGAGAAAAGGAAATATGATGGAATAAAATACGATCGAATGTGGGATATTGTTAGGAGCGGAGTGAAAGAGCCCTAAAGAAGGGTTAGAGATTCTGAAGTCAGCAATAAATATTATATGAGGAGTGTGGATTATGAGTGTGAATTTTATCTATGATCAAGTAGAATGTGTCCTGAAAATATTAGGAAAAATGCATAATAACGAGACTATCACACAATCTGATTGGGAAGATTTGTTTTTAAGCAAAGGATATCAGTGGTTAGCAAAAAGAGACGATGACATGTATGAAAAATTAAAGATAAAAGAAACTAATGAAAGTGATTTTAAGTCATTTTTGCTGGGTGAGGGTCAAGTTAGTAAATACGAAAATTTTTTGAGATCTATGGGGATCTCTAAATCCAGTGATATAGAAAGTTTTATAATTGAAAGACCTCTGAAAGATTACGAAAATTTCTTGAGAGCTTATAAGTTGTTTAAATCAATCGATATAGAACATATTATTCTTGATACCAAAAATTATCTTCCGAAAGATGCAAAAATTGAAACCTATATTATTCCTGTTATAAAACCTTTAAATAATAGCTTCGTACATACAATTGAAAATATGTTAGTTTTGTTTTTGAATTTAACACCGGATATCTCAAAAGAAAAATTGGAAAATACTTTGATACATGAACTACATCATATTGGCTTTGCTAACGTTCACAAACCTGAAAAATATAAATACCTATCAAAGCAAGCACAAATGCTAATAGAATGGACGACTGCTTTTGGCGAAGGTTTTGCAATGTTGGCGGCTGCTCGCGGCCTGATAATCATCCAAACAAGTATTGCAAAGTCTTAAAAGAAATATGGGATGTTAATATAAAAAGATTTAATGAAGATTTTTCTAAAATAGAGAATTTTTTGTTAAAGATATTAAATGAAGAGTTTCCTGATAATGAGGAATTATATAAGGAAGGTTTTGAATTAATGACAAATAATGGGGGTCAAGGTTCTTGGTACACAGTTGGTTGGAAAGTTTCTGTAGTGATAGAAAAGGTTGAAGGAAAAGAAAGGCTACTTGAATGTATGTCAGATTTAACCAAGTTATATTCAACGTACAATGAAGCCGTAATTACGTATAACAAGAAATATAATGAAGAATTGAAAAGTTGGTCCCAGAAGATTATAGATGCTTTAAAAATGTAAATCGTATTCTATTAAAACAAAGTAAAAAATTATAAATACCTATGTAGTAATGTATATAGGATAATACGCGGCTACATATACATTCTGATGTAACACAAAAGCTACATTGAAGGGAAAGTAGGGAAGGGGTGAAATAGTTATGACGATAGCGGAAAAATTGAGAAACGAAGGTAAACTTGAAGAAAGAAAAGAATTTGCAATTAGATTACTAAGCAGAAGACTCGGTAGACAATTAACCGAAGAGTTAAAAGATAAGATGAGGAACGCAGACGAAAAAATTATAGATTACATAGGAGAGTAAATGTTTGATTGAAGTATTTGCTTTATGTGAAAAAAACAACATATGAAAAAATTTACAAGATTGAAGGAAATAACTAGAATTTTTTTCTAAGGAAAAGATTATCAGGTTAGAAATTATTTGGAAGATATTTGTGGAAATTGTGAAGATCTCTGGTTTTGTTCTCGTTGTATCAGCAGAGGACTTATGAAAGCAAGAGAAAAAGGGGGAATTGTAGATGGTATCAAAAAACAAAGGAACACTTATCTCTGTTAAATCTTTAACAAAGGAACTTGGTGGTAACAAAATACTAAAAGGTATAACCTTCAATGTTGTAGAGAATGAGATTTTGGCGTTGGTAGGTCCCAACGGAGCAGGAAAGACTACAACAATAAGGTGCCTTACGGGGATCTACAACCTTGGTAAAGATCAAATAATCAAAAAAGATGGCTTAACCATCGGGGTGGTTTCAGAAAAGGATTTGCTCTGGGAAAAAGAAACGGGATGGAAAAATATCGAAATATTCAGAGAATATCTCGGTGGAAAACTATCAAATGACCAAATAGAAAGCTATGCAAAGTATTTAGACATCTCAGAATTCTTACCAAAAAAGGTTCATACTTATTCAAAAGGAACAAGAAGGAAGTTTTCTTTTATTTTAGGACTTTTAAAAGACCCAGAACTTCTCATACTTGATGAACCCATGAGTGGTTTGGATCCTGTTTCCAGGATAAAGATGAGGGAGTTAATATTTAAACTCAACAAAGAAGGAAAAAGTATATTCTACACCTCTCACGATTTGGCCGAAGTGGAAAAGTTAGCCCACAGGGTAATGCTGATGAAAAAAGGAGAAATAGTGTTGGATAACTTAAAAAGTGATATATTAAGCAATTACAGAAACTTAGAAGAGTTATTCTTAGAAAAAGTGGGGGTGTATATAGATGAAGAAAATAATGAAATATAATTTTAGGATGCTATTAACCAGTTTTGTCAATTTCTATTTTCCGGCAATTTTATTAATAGCCGTAATAACTTTTACGCTTTATGCCATCGTAAATGAGGCTCCTAATGAGGCACCAGAGTTTATTTTCAATAGAATATTTATTCTCATGGCTTTATTTATGTACATGGTAGGAGTCATCATGATGTTCAGAAACTTAGTTATACCAGAAAAAACAACAGGTAGAATAGAACTTTTACTCTCGAATGGCTTTGAAATACAACCTTATCTATATAGCTCTATTATTGTTGGTTGGATAGTTATGGAAGTTGAATTGATATTAACGTTCATCATTTCAAACATTATAACAAGTATGTTTCTAGAAAAAAACTTTTTTACTGGTTCACTCTTTAAAGTAATTATATTCGTCTCTGTCTTTGGTTTTGGATTATTTTCTATTATGTATTATCTAATTTTTAGAATCCGACGAATAAGTATAATCGATAACTTATTTCTTGTAATAGGATTCATAGTTGTTTTTGGTGGCAGTTATTTGACTTCGTTGTTTCCTGTAACAGAACAGTTCAACGACATACTGTTGTGGATATTGTTAGGAACAGGGGTATTTCTATTTTTCTTCACAGTAGTAGCGGGAAAAAAGATAACAAAAGAGACTGTAGTGTTAACGATTCCAGATTAAAGGTATTTGAGGATAGAGGTTATAATGTGTAGGAAGTAGGGCCAATTGTGGGGCAGGGATCGGGCTGGAGGGCGCTATAGATTAAGTTTTAGAGTTTGTAGGGGCAGCAAAAATTTGTATATAAAAGATGTGATTAATTATGAAAAAGAAAATACTTAAAAACACAGAAAGCAAAGAGGGAAATAATATTTTCAAAAGATTAAAAGACAAACTTAATAATTATAAGAAGAAGCTAAGGTATAACGCCATAACTCATAAAACGCCATATAGAAAAAGTAAAAAATAAACTTGATGAGGGATAATATCAGTATATCTAACAAAATAGTTGTTTAGATAACATTTTAATTATAATTAATAGTCATTGAAATAAGATAAGGGTAGGAAGGTAGTGTTAAACTTGAAGTCAAACAAAGTTAACACTACTTTTTTTCTATTTATTAATGTTAGTAGTAAAATTGAGAGAATAAAAAAGAATCTATGTAGGGGGTGAATTAAAATGAGTGTTCTGATTAAAAATTGTAGGATCGTGGATGAAGAGAAAGATTTATTCGGGGATTTGTACATTAAAGATGGGAAGATAGATAATTATGGGAGAAGTTTGAATTACGATACATATACTATAGATGCACAAGGTTTGATTGTTATGCCTGCTTTTGTAGATATGCATGCGCACTTCAGAGATCCTGGTTATACTTATAAAGAGGATTTACATTCTGGAAGTTTAGCTGCGTTGAAAGGCGGATACACATGTGTGAATCTAATGGGTAATACCAATCCTATATGCAGTGATATGGAAGTTGTTAAGTATGTGTTGAACAAAGCTAAGGAGTTAAATTTAATCGATATTCACCAAACGGTTTCTATCACAAAGAACTTTGATGGAAAATCTTTAGAACATTTGGATTATATAGATAATAATGTGAAATTCATATCCGATGATGGAAAAGGTGTTCAGTCAAATTTGACTATGTATTTAGCGATGATAAAGGCAAAAGAGAAAGGTTTAACTATCATAGCACATGAAGAAGACAATGAAATAGTAACGATAGACACGAGACTTTCCGAAAACTTGATGACTTTTAGAGATATATACCTTGCGAAATTGACAGGTGCTTGGCTTCATTTAGCCCATGTAAGCACGAAAGAGGCAATAGAAGGTATAAGAAAGGCAAAAAGAGAGATACAAAATCTTACCTGCGAAGTTACCCCCCACCACTTAGCCTTATACAATTACGATTACAAAGTAAATCCTCCAATAAGAGAAAAAGAAGATGTTTTGGAAATAATCAAGGGAATAAAGGATGGAACTGTAGATATTATAGCAACTGATCACGCCCCTCATTCAACGCAAGACAAAGAAAAAGGCGCACCTGGTATCTCGGGGTTAGAAACTGCTTTCCCCGTTTGTTATACGAAGTTGGTAAAAAATGAAGAAATTTCACTGAATCGCTTATCTCAACTTATGTCTTCAAAACCAGCACAAATGTTAGGGGTTAAAAAAGGAAAAATACAAACAGGATACGATGGGGATGTAGTTATTGTAGATTTAGAAAAAAAGGTTAAAATCAACAAAGACGAATTTTTATCCAAAGGCAAAAATACACCTTTTGATGGGATGGAATTTTATGGAGAAGTTATAGCAACAATTAGAAAGGGAGAGATCAAATATAAAAAGGGGAGTGTCAAATTTGATAATAGATAGATTATTCAACGAGGTTGAAAAAAAGGGGAATGTTTGTGTAGGATTGGATACCCATTTGGATTATATACCGGTTAACTTAAAAGAAAAGTATCAAGATATTGATGAAATTTTGTTTGAATTCAACAAAGAGATAATAGACAAAACATATGATTTGGTACCCGTCTATAAATTACAAATAGCATATTATGAAGCATATGGCATAAAAGGTCTTTTAGGGTATAAAAAAACGATAGAGTATTTGAGAAGTATAAAAAAGATAACAATCGGGGATATAAAAAGAGGAGATATTTCATCCACTGCTCAGATGTACGCTAAAGCTCATTTTGAAGGGGAGTTTGAGGTTGATTTTGTAACCCTGAATCCGTATCTTGGTTTTGATTCCTTAACCCCTTACCTTAAATACATTGAAAGTGGAGAAAAGGGAGTCTTCGTACTTCTAAGAACATCGAATCTAGGAGCCAAAGACATACAGTATTTGAAAGTATCTCCAAAAGATGAATATCTTTATTACATTGTCGGGGACAAACTCAATGAAATAGGGGTTAAGTACCGAGGGAGTTGTGGTTATAGTTCAATAGGTGCAGTTGTAGGTGGAACACATATTGAGGAAGCAAAAGAAATTAGAAATAGATATAAAAATATGTTCTTTTTGATCCCTGGGTACGGTCATCAAGGGGCTACGGGAAAAGACGTTTCCCTTTATTTAAACAAAGGTAATGGCGGCGTTATCAACTCTTCAAGGGGAATAATTACCGCTTATAAAAATTACGAGGATGGGGACCAAAGGTTTGCAGATTATGCCAGAAAAGCCGTACTTGAAATGAGGGAGGATATACAAATTGAAAGAAGGGTATAGGGAAGCAGATATTTCCTCTAATGCTGAAATTGCAAAAGATATATTCGAGTTGAAAGTTCAGATCGAATCCAACGACAGTTTGGGTGATCCTGGACAGTTTTATATGCTGCGTAGTTGGGATCTGGATCCTCTTTTGTCTAGACCTTTTAGTATATGCAATGTAGAAGAAAGCGTTGTGACTTTTTTGTACAAAGTTGTTGGGCGAGGAACTAATTACCTATCTAAACTAAAACCAAAAGATAAGTTAAAGCTTTTAGGTCCCTTGGGAAATGGTTTTAATTTGAATGTGAGTGGAAAGGTCGCCTTAATTTCAGGTGGTATCGGCATAGCTCCAATGATTTATCTTGCAAAAAAGTTGAAA
Source organism: Petrotoga sp. 8T1HF07.NaAc.6.1 (assembly GCF_016772115.1). Lineage (NCBI taxonomy): Bacteria > Thermotogati > Thermotogota > Thermotogae > Petrotogales > Petrotogaceae > Petrotoga > Petrotoga sp. 8T1HF07.NaAc.6.1. The sequence continues at coordinate 39,034 of NZ_AUPG01000012.1, read as the reverse complement.
GCTGAGATAGATTTTTATGCCGGATTTACAAATGAAGTTTATTATATGGATTACGTACAAAAGTATGTGGATAAGATCCATATAACGACCGATGATGGTTCTATTGGTGAAAAAGGTTTCATAACGGATATCTTCAAACCAGAGAAATATGAAGTTGTTTACACTTGTGGTCCCTCCCCTATGATGAAAAAAGTAGTTGAAAAATGTGAAAATAAGATTCCTGTTTTTGTCTCTATGGAAAATGTCATGGCTTGTGGTATGGGGGCATGCTTGGGATGCAGTATAAAGACAAAATCTGGGATGAAAAGGGTATGTAAAGAGGGGCCTGTTTTTAAGGGAGAGGAGGTATTTTTTGATGATTGATACCAAAGTGAACATCGCTGGGGTAGAGTTTAAAAATCCTGTAATAGCTGCTTCTGGGACTTTTGGTTTTGGTAGAGAGTTTTCAGAATACTTCCCCATCTCAAAATTAGGTGGACTATCCACCAAAGGACTAACTTTAAGGCAAAGAGAAGGAAATAGTGGTGTACGGATTCATGAAACTACAGGTGGCATTATGAACAGTATTGGTTTACAAAATCCCGGCATAGATGCATTTATTGAAGAAGAGCTTCCTTTCCTAAACAGCCGAGATACGGTGATAATTGCCAATGTGAGTGGAAATACGATCGAAGAATACGTTATTTCTGTTGAAAAACTAAACGAAACTGAAATTGACATGATTGAGTTGAACATTTCCTGCCCCAACGTAAAAGAAGGAGGCATCTCTTTTGGTATCAAGGCAGAGATAGCCAACAACGTTGTAGCGCAAGTTAGGAAAGTCTGCAAAAAGCCCCTCATTGTAAAATTATCTCCAAGCGCTGAAAATATAGTTGAAATGGCTGAAAGTTGCGTTGAAGCAGGAGCAGACGCACTATCACTTGTAAACACTTTTCCTGCCTTAGCGATAGATATAACTAAGAAAAAAGCCATTTTTGATAATATAACTGCGGGTCTATCGGGACCTTGTATCAAACCAATCGCCTTGAGAATGGTGTATGAAGTTTCAAAAGCTGTTGATGTTCCTGTTATAGGTATTGGTGGAATTATGGATTATAAAGATGCAATTGAGTACATAATGGCAGGTGCATGGGCTGTGCAAGTAGGTACCGCTAATTTTATCAATCCCAAGGCTTGTGTTGAAATAATTGAAGGTATAGAAGGGTACATGCAAAACGAAGGGATTTCAACTTTAGAAGAAGTAAGAGGGATAATTTAAAGTGTTGGTATTTTAGAATAAGTTGAAATTAACCAATTATGGATATTCTACTTTAAATTTTAAGAGTTGTTTAATGTACTTCTTTTTATACAATTTTTCTTGACTTAAAGTTGACTAATATGGTAGAATTTAAAAGTAAGATATATAAAAAAAGATATCAGATTAGAAGGAGGAAAAGTGATGTCAGCTCTTTTAGAAATACAGGATTTAAAGGCAAAAGTTAGAGATGAAGATGTCGAAATATTAAAAGGCGTTAACTTAACTATAAATAAGGGTGAGATACACGCGTTAATGGGTCCAAATGGGTCTGGAAAGTCTACATTGGCCCATGTTATTATGGGAAATCCAAAGTACCAAGTTACCTCAGGAGATATCTTATTCGAAGGGCAATCCATTTTAGATCTTTCTACAGATGAAAGGGCTAAACTAGGTTTGTTTATGTCTTTTCAGACTCCTGAAGAGGTTGAAGGTATAAAAATGAGACAATTTTTGATTAATTCTTTCAGAAACATTCATAAAGAAGATAAAATTACACTATTGGAATTGAATAAAGTAATTTCCGAGTTATCTCAAAATTTAGATCTCAACGGAGAATTTCTGGAAAGATATATCAATACAGGGTTTTCTGGTGGTGAAAAGAAAAAAAGCGAAATACTACAAATGGGTTTTCTTAAACCAAAATTGAGTATATTAGATGAGATAGATTCCGGTTTAGATATTGATGCCTTGAGGATAGTGGCAGAAAACATCAACAGAGTAAAAACTGAAGATATGGGCATATTACTGATTACCCACTATCAAAGAATCTTGAACTTTGTTATTCCAGATTACGTGCATATATATATAGATGGGAAGATAGTTAAAACGGGATCAGAAGAATTAGCCAAAGAAATAGAGGAAAACGGTTACTCAACGCTAGAGCAAGAGATGGGAATAACTATTTCCGAGAGGTGAAATTATGGCAAAAAATGAAAATGTTAACATAGAAGATTTGTTGGTAGACCAGAGCAAATTTGATTTTAGAAATCCCGAGACGTACGCCTACAAAACCATTCCAGGATTAAACGAGAAGGTGGTTCAGGAAATATCCGAGCAAAAAGAAGAGCCTGCCTGGATGAGAGACTTACGTTTAAAATCTTTACATATATTTGACACATGGAGAGATCCTCGATTCGGGGTTGATGTTTCTGACTTAGATGTAAGTAAAATCGTTGCATACATTAGGCCAAAGGCAAAAAAGTCTACATCATGGGATGAAGTTCCTGCCGAGATAAGGGATACTTTCGATAAACTAGGAATACCAGAGGCAGAAAAAAAGGCTTTAGCTGGCGTTGGAGCGCAGTACGACTCGGAAATCGTTTATCAAAACATAAAAAAAGAACTTGAAAATTTGGGAGTAATATTTTTAAATATGGAAAGTGCCGTTAAAGAATACCCGGATTTAGTTAAAGAGTATTTCATGAAGGCAGTAGCTCCTACAAACCACAAATATGCTGCTTTACATGGTGCCGTATGGAGTGGAGGAACATTTTTATACATTCCAAAAGGTGTAAAGGTTCCATTGCCACTTCAAGCCTATTTTAGGATGAATAACCCGGGAATGGGGCAAATGGAGCATACGATAATCGTTGCCGATGAAGGTAGCGAGGTGGCATTCATAGAAGGTTGTTCTGCTCCTTATTATGAAATAACAAACCTCCATGCAGGGATGGTAGAAATATATGTAAAAAAAGGCGCCAGGGTAAAATATGCAACGATTCAGAATTGGAGCAAAAATACATACAATTTGAATACAAAAAGAGCAATAGTTGATGAAGATGGTATAATGGAGTGGGTATCAGGCTCTTTGGGTAGTCATAAAACGATGATATACCCATCTTCAATACTCAAAGGCAAAGGAGCGAAAACGGAAACTAAGGCGATCACTTATGCCGGGCCAAACCAACACATGGATTCAGGATCAAAAGTTTTCATGTTCGCGCCATATACCAGTGCAAATGTCGATGCTCGAAGTATAAGTATCGGTGGTGGTTGGGCTTTTTACAGAGGATGGTTGAAAGTAGGAGAAAACGCCAAAGGTGCAAAAGCTTCAGTATCTTGTCAAGCATTGATGCTTGATAATGAATCTAAAAGTGATACGGTGCCTCTTATTGAGGTTTACACTGATGATGCAGATGTTGGACATGAAGCTCGCATAGGTAGAATCAAAGAAGAGCAGATTTACTATTTGATGAGTAGAGGGTTAAGTGAAGCTGAGGCTAAAGCCATGGTGGTTAGAGGTTTTGTAGAGCCTTTTGCAAAAGAGCTTCCATTAGAGTACGCTATTGAATTGAACAGATTAATTAATTTAGAAGTAGAATCAAGCATAGGATAACATTTTTGATCGAAATAGTTATAACAAGGAGTGAACAATAATGGACACAATTTTTGAGAAACCTATAGATATGAGGCATAAAGATCTAAAAGCGGTTGAATGGCAAGTCCCCCAAATTACACCAAAAAGAGATTACGGGGATTATGAATTTCAAGCATCACTGGAACACATCTCTAATGAAATGTTAAAAACATTCAAAAATTATAGATACGAAGCTTACAAAAATTGGGGTTTCCCTAAATGGAAAAGGGCTAAATTAAATGGGTATGAACCAGATAAATACGTTTCCTTTGTCCCTGTTAGCACAACAGGGAAGATATTAGGTTTGAATGGAATCGACCAGGATGGAATAGAAATTTTAGCCAAATACGACTTTGAAGGTGCTCATAGGAAGTTTTTATTGATGGCTGAAGCTTTTTCTAATACTGGTTTTTATCTGAAAACCAACGAAGGAGAAGAAAGAGAACTGATTACTTTGACGTATGACTGGAAGTTCCCAATTTATGAGACCTCAGTTTATAACATAAGCCCATTTTCTAAAGCCACAGTAATTAGGTATTTAATGCCAAGCAAAAATGAAAAGTTATTTAGAACAACTTCAAATAGAATAATAGTGAAAGAAAATGCTTCTTTAGAGCTGATAAATATAAACTTATGTAACAACGACAGTATAAATATTGATAACACACTTATTGAAGTGCAAAAAAATGGAAAAGTTGAAGTCGTTGATATAAATATTGGTGGAAGAATTTCTTCACCTCATATTGTGTTCAGACTTGCAGGAGAAGGCGCACAGGCTCATTTGTTCCCTTATTTTTTGGGAGATGAGGATAACGTTATTGACATGCTTTATTTAATGAGGTTCTATTCACCTGAAACAACTGGGGCAATCGATGCCAAGGGCGTTATAAAAGATGAATCAAAGGCGATATTCAGGGGTTTCTTGGACTTGAAAAAAGGTGCAAAGGAAGCCAATGCATCCGAATCAGAGTACACTTTAACCCTTTCTGAAAAAGCCAAAGCTGAAGCGCTTCCCAGTTTGTTGGTGGATGAAAATGAAGTAAATGCTGCACATGCTGCTACTGTAGGTACTATTGAAAAGGAGAAATTATATTATCTGATGACTCGTGGATTTTCGTTGGAAGAAGCCAAAAAATTAATCTCTTCAGGTTTATTTGAATCCGCTATAGACAGAATTAAAGTTTTTGATGAAGGGATGAGTCAGGTGGTAAAAGATGTTATCTTCCAAAGAATATGAGGAGATATTTCCAGCTTTAAAAAGAAAAATAAATGGGCATAAATTGATCTATCTTGACAATGCTGCCACCACGTTAAGGCCAAAGGAAGTTATGGATGCTGTAAATGAATACAGCCTCAACCATCATTCCAACGTCCACAGATCAGCGCACACTTTAGCAGCTGAAGCTACTCAGTATTATGAAGATGCGAGAAGTAAAGTTGCAAATTTCATAAACGCTGAAGCCGAAGAAGTTATTTTCACAAAAGGTGCGACTGAATCTCTTAATCTTATAGCATATTCCGTTGCAGTTTCAAATATTTTGCAGTCTGATGACGAAATTTTGATATCTACAATAGAACATCATGCAAATTTTGTTCCCTGGCAGCAAATAGCCAAAATTTTTAATTTAAAGATAAAATACTATCCCGCTAAAAGTGGGATTTTTGATTTATCTGATTTTCTCAAGCATATTACAAATAAAACGAGGTTAGTAAGTATTACCGCTTTGTCAAACGTTACCGGTCAACTTATTCCAGTTAATACTTTAATAAAACAAATTAGAAATATCAGACAAGATGTAATTATTGTTGTGGATGGGGCTCAAGCTGTACCTCACCTTCCTATCGATGTAAAAAAAATGGATTGTGATTTTATAGCCTTTTCTGGCCATAAGATGCTTGGACCCACGGGAATAGGTGTGTTGTATGGTAAAAGAAAGTATTTAAACATGATGACCCCTTTTTTGTTTGGGGGAGAAATGATCGATAAAGTTTCTACCGATGGAACTACTTTTAACGTGTTGCCTTACAAATTTGAGGCGGGAACTCCAAACGTTGACGGAGCCGTAGGATTAGCTAAAGCCATAGAAATACTTGAAAGTATTGGCATGGATAATATTCAAGAACATGATAAACAACTCACCTCTTATGCATTGAAAAAATTAAAAGAGTTAGATTTTTTAGAAATATTCGGCCCTCAAGACGAAACGCAGCAGTCAATAATATCCTTCAATATGAAAGGTGTTCATCCACACGATGTAGCGCATATGTTGAACGATTTGACTGGAATAGCCATTAGAAGCGGTCATCATTGTGCACAGCCATTGATGAAAGAGTTTGGTACAACCGCCACTTGTAGGGTAAGCTTCTATTTGTATAACGAAGAAGAAGATGTTGATAAATTATGTGAAGGATTAAAAAAGGTTTGGGAGTGGTTAAAATAGGTTTAGAAGAACTTTACTCTGATATAATATTAGATTATGCAAAAAATGAGAGGTACAAAAAAGAGATACAAAACGCTAAGAAAGCTGAAGGGAAAAATTTATCTTGTGGAGACGAGATAACCCTTTATTTAAAAGTAGAAGATAATATAATAAAGGAAATTACTTTCACAGGGCATGGCTGTATTATAAGTCAGGCAAGTGCATCGATGATGTGTGAATACCTTGAAGGAAAAACAGTAGACGAGGCAAATAAAATTTTTCAAGAAATTATAAAGATGTCACAAGGCAAAGAATTTGATAAAGAATTAGTAGATGGAATAGAAATTTTTTCTGATATCTCCAAATTTCCTATGAGAACTAAATGCTTCACCCTTGCTTGGCATACGTTGGATGACGCCCTCAATGGTGGAAACAAGTAAAAATTAAAAAACCGCCTCAGCGAGGCGGCTTTTTTCTTAACTTTCTACAATATCTTTTAGTTGTGCTACTCTGTTTGGATGTCTCAATTTCCTCAACGCCTTAGTTTCTATCTGCCTTATTCTTTCTCTTGTGACGTTAAAGAACTGTCCAACTTCTTCTAGTGTCTTTTGTTTGCCATCTAAAAATCCATATCTCATTTTCAAAACCAACGCTTCTTTAGAGTTTAAGGTGTCAAGAACTTCCTCCAGTCTTTCTTTCATAATCATTTTTTGAGCTTCTTCTTCCGGGGTTGTTTCTTCGGTACTAATAAAATCTCCTGTTTCAGATTCTTCATCATCACCATTACCGCTAGATATAGGTGAGTTTAAAGAAAGTACATCTTTTGCACTCATTAGGATTTCATTAATCTTATCTTCTGGTTTATCTAGAATTTCTGCAAGTTCTTGTGCTGAAGGATAATCTCCGTTTTCTTGTAAATACTCTCTGATAACTTTGTTCATTCTGTTTATAGTCTCAACTAAATGAACAGGGATTCTAATCGTTCTTGCTTGATCAGCTATGGCTCTGGTAATAGCCTGTCTAATCCACCATGTTGCATAGGTTGAGAATTTGAAACCTTTTCTCCAGTCAAATTTGTCTACAGCCTTTATCAATCCGATATTTCCCTCTTGGATCAAATCCAAAAAAGTCAACCCTCTACCCGTGTACCTTTTGGCTATACTGATAACTAACCTTAAATTTGCCTTTATCAGTTCGTCTCTGGCTTTCTGATCACCTTTTTGAGCTCGTCTTGCTAGTTGCCTTTCTCTGGAAGGACTTAAAAGCTCAACTTTGCTTATTTCTTTGAGGTATATTTTTATAGGATCACCTAAAGAAATATTGTCATACATTTTAAGCTCTGTATCCGAAAATAACTCTTCAACCTCTTCATTTTCATATTCCGTTTCATTTAAGGCATCTTTCTCTTCTTCTTCAACTTCTTCTTCTAAAATTTCTATACCTTCTGCTTCCAAAGCCTCGTAAATCTTTTCTATGTAATCACTGTCAATTTCTTCCGATAAATCTGTAGGGATCGCATGATCAATATCGGAATAAGATAATTTATTGCCTTTGTTCTTTGCTTTATTTATTAATAATGAAATGAAAGTATCTACTGATTTTGCTTCTTCGTGGGACTTTTTCACTTTTACTTTAACGGTATCTCCGTCTTTTTCGGCATCTTCAAAATCGATATTCTCTATGCTTTTCATAATTTTTTTCTCTTCTTTCTCACTTATTCTTTTGTTTTTCACTTAATTCCCTCCTTTCATTAAAAAACCAGACTCGCTTTAAAAGCTCTAAAACTTTACAGAGCGCTTCTTAACACCTTGGCACACCCGGAACCGGAACAAGCCCCTTCAATTTAGAAAGTCTAGCAATGAAACTATTTATTTAGACACCTATAATATGATTTGGTTCTAAAAGTACATAAAGAAATAAAAATTTTTGGTAAATCTTCTATTAAAAATATTATTTACAATAATTCTAAAGGGTTTCTTTCCACAATCTTTTTTGCCTCTTCTATGTTCAAACCAGCAGACATAGCTACTTTTAAACTAAAATCATAGTCTAAAAAGTCATCTGGCCCGTGCGCGTCACTATTTACGAGTAATTTTGCATCATATTTTTGAGCCAATTTTGCTACATGCCCATTGGATAAACTATGACCCTTTCTGGCACTTAATTCTAAGAAAACTCCATTGCTAGCAGCCAGGGCAACTTCTTCCTCGGTAATTAAACCAGGGTGAGCTAATATATCTACATATTTTGAATTTACAGCGTAATAGTCAGTTTTTTGAAAAACCGGTTCAACTATAGTTTCTCCGTGAACCAATACAACATCTGCACCGTTTTCTTTTGCATATTTTGCAAGTTCATCTATTAAAGAGGGAGGAACGTGAGTAATTTCAACCCCTTTTAAAATCTTGATCCCTTCAAAGAAACTGCTTTCGTTATCAACAAATTTGTTCAAACTACTTAAAACAAAATCAATGTTGGATTCATCCACATGATCGGATATTGCAATGGCTGCATAACCGTGGGTTTGTGCACGTCTTATCTGTTCGCTGCAGATTAATTCTCCATCACTCAAAATTGTGTGTGTGTGAAAATCATAGACTTTATTCAAAAAAAAGACCTCCTCATTTTTGTCTTAATAATAGTATACAAATCTTTAATTCTTTTAAATCTAATAGTAACTCATTTACCTTGAAGTTTAACACATTCTATATTATAATAGTAGTGAAAAAAGAAAGATCCCCCTATCCCCCTGAGATAAACCCAGACATTCTTGCCGGATCCCTCGTGGATCCGGTTTTTTTTTAATCTTTTTTTGATGTATAATTATATCACAAAAACTTTTAGCTAAATTAAAGAGGTGAAATTATGCTTCATGAGTACAAAGGCAAATATCCTGTTGTTCAAGAAGATGTTTTTTTAGCTCCTGGTTGTCAAATTATTGGAGATGTAAAGATTGCTAAAGGATCTAGTATTTGGTACAATGCCACATTGAGGGCAGATATTGGTTCTATAACCATTGGAGAATTCTCAAACATACAAGATAACTCAGTGGTTCATATCGACACCGAATATCCAACTATAATTGGTAATTACGTTACTATTGGGCACAACGCTATTATACACGGCTGTGAAATCTCCGATAACTGTCTCATAGGTATGGGAGCAATTATATTAAACGGTGCAAAGATAGGTGAAGGGTGTCTTATTGGGGCAGGAGCTTTGGTAACAGAAAACAAAATAATTCCTCCCAAGAGTTTAGTTTTAGGGGTTCCAGCAAAGGTCATAAGAAATCTTACTGATGAAGAGTTCGAACAAATTAAAGAACACGCTAAAGAATACTTTAATTTGGCAAAAAGTTATAGCAAAAAATAGTAATGCCCTTTAAACAGGCATTACTATTTCTCGTTCACTTCTTCCACTATTCTTTTAGTATCTTGAGCTATCATTAATTCCTCATCAGTTTTTACTATTAAAATGTCAACATCAGAATCCGAAGCTGAGATAATTCCGTTTTTTCTATTCAACAAAGTATTTTTTTCTTTATCAATTTTAACTCCAAAGAAGTCTAAGTAATCACAGACGTCCATTCTTACATGTTCGTCATTTTCTCCCACACCCGCTGTGAATACCAGCACATCTAACCCTTTTAGTGCGGTTATATAACTTCCTATGTATTTTGCTAAACGATATACATACACATCGTATGCCAACTTTGCCTTTTTATCCCCATTTTCTATTCCTTTTCTGATGTCTCTCATGTCGTTGCTCGTTTTACTCAAACCGTAGACACCACTTCTTTTGTTCAACAAATCGTCCACTTCGTCTACGCTGTAGCCTTTTCTTATAAGGAAAAAAACTATTCCTGGATCTATATCTCCGCTTCTTGTTCCCATTATCAATCCTTCCAAAGGTGTGAAGCCCATCGATGTATCAATCACTTTTCCTCTGTCGATTGCAGCTAAAGATGCACCGTTACCTAAATGTGCCGTTATCATCTTTAATTCTTTCATATCTTTTTTTAATATCTCAGAGGCTTTTTGAGATACGTACCTGTGACTGGTCCCATGAAATCCATAACGTCTTATCTTGTATTTTTGATAAACTTCGTAAGGTAAACCATACATGTACGCTTTCTCTGGCATCGAATGGTGAAATGATGTATCAAATACCGCTACTTGAGGTACGTTGGGTAATAATTTTTTAGCTGCTCTTATGCCCATCAAATTGGGAGGGTTATGTAAAGGAGCAAGATCAGAGTTCTCTTCTATAGCTTTAATAACTTCTTCATCTATCAGTACGGAAGAGAAAAACTCTTCTCCTCCATGTACTACCCTGTGCCCAACCGCATCTATCTCATTTAATTCTTTTAAACATCCATATTCAGGATCAGTGATCAATTCCATAGCTTTTTTCAACGCTTCTTCATGGTCTTTTATCTTGGTTATGTTTTTGTACTCTTTTCCTTCGTTTTCTTGTTCAATATCTGATTCTTGTTCCCCTATTCTTTCAACCAACCCTTTAACCAGACAACTTTCGTTTTCCATTTCTAATATTTGATATTTTAAGGATGAACTTCCGGAGTTGATCACTAGTATTTTCATTCGAAATCCTCCTGTTAATATTTTTGGTTAAAATAAAAAAGTACAACCATGGAAGCCATGGCTGTACTTTAAATCAAGCTTTATTAGCAGAACCTAAAAGCTCCAATCTATCTGAAACAACCTTTTTCACATAAGACTTTGCCGTTTCCATGTATTTTCTAGGATCAAACTCTTTGGGATTGTTCTGCAAGAATTCTCTTAGTCCTGCAATAAAAGCCATCCTAAGGTCAGTATCTGTATTTACTTTATTTATACCTAATCGAACGGTTTCTTTCAATATATCTGAGGGTACACCTTTTGATCCTCCGAAATCAGCTCCATAATTTTCAGCTATTTCGACCATTTCTTGCACAACACTTGAAGCACCGTGTAGTACCAAAGGCATTTTTGTCAATTCTTTAACTTTTTTCAATCTATCAAAGTCTAATTTAGCTTCTCCTTTAAACTTAAATGCTCCATGGGAAGTGCCAATAGCCGGAGCTAGAAAATCAACTTGGGTTTCCTCTACAAAATATTTCGCCTCATCGGGATTAACTAGAACAGATTCAGCTGAAGCAACGTTGTCTTCTATTCCAGCTAACTTTCCTAATTCTGCTTCCACTGAAACACCTGCTGCATGAGCTATTCTTACAATATCTTTTGTGGCTTTTAGATTTTCTTCCAATGGTTTATCAGATGCATCTATCATTACAGATGAATAACCAGCTTTAATTGCGGATATTATATATTTAAAATTCTTCCCGTGGTCTAAATGCAGAGCGATTGGTATATCTAAAGAATCTGCAAACTCTCTAACCATTTTTACAAACAGGCTTGCTCCTCTCAAAGGATCACCCATGCCAGCATACTTCATTGCCCCTTCACTTGTTTCGATTATCAGAGGAGATTTTTTCTCTATCCCTCCTTCAACTATAGCCTGGAGAAACTCAAGATTGTTAATGTTGAAAGCTGCAACCGCATAGTATTCCTTATTCGCCTTTTCTAAAATATCCTTTGTATTTACGTAAGGCATAATTTGTTTCCTCCTTTTATTGAATTTTTGTTATTATTTTTAGAGTCTCTAAAACTTTAGTAGCGCCCTTTTTAAGTTACTTCTTTATCTTTTAATTGTCTTTCTAGTACCGCCTTTTCTAGTAGTTCTACAAGCTCTTTTGCTTCGCTATCAACTTCTTTTTCTTTTAAAATTTCTTCAGGTGAAAGAGGTTCATTATAATAATCCTCATTCGCATTATCATCTGCTCTTATGTAAGCCCCTTCAACAGACACTCCAGCGTAGAAGCCCTTTGCAATTGAATAAGAATAAATGGAGGCTTGTAATTTATAATCTAAATCTGCAGAAAGCTGTCTACCCAATGGTCCAGCAGAAATACCAACTGAACCTCCTAAGGTAAAGTTGTTTCCCATGAACCCTTCCATTCCTTTTTCATTCATTACAACTAAGATTAACGCTGCGGATTGTACTCCTATTTGTGCTCCCCAGCTTAATCCATATATATTTACAAATGACGGCCCGTACCATTTTCCTGTTTCACTGTCTTTTCTTAATACAATGCCTTCACCATACTGTCCACCAACCACATAACCCAATTTATAAAATGTAGGAAAGATTACTAAGCCTTCTGACAATTCTACTAATTGAACAAAAGCTCCGCTATCTGGTTTTGATAATAACTCTTCTACAGCTAAGAGAGCTTCTTCTACGGTATCTTGAGCAGTGGCATATAAGCTAAATGAAAACAGTAGGATAATGAGAGTTGCTAAAATACTTTTTTTCATTTTTCATCCCCTCGCTTTTAAAACTTTACTTTGTTTAGAAACTTTAAGGCTGATTAGTCTAATAAAAATTTTTACTTTTTCGATTCTCTCTTAATATTATATCAAATAAAAAGATTATTTAAAAACGATGTATTTATTACTAAATAATAATGGCTACGAGTCCGATAGCAAAACAATAATATGAAAAATATTTTAGTTTTCCAACCAGTACCGTTTTTTTCAGTAGATACAGACCAAACAAACCAAACACGAACGCAAACAACCCTCCTAAAATTACCCAAGGAGAAAAAGTAACCTTATTTATTTCAAAAATACCCGCCCCAAAGGTTACAGGAAGGCTCATCAAAAAGGAATATTTTAGGGCATCTTCCCTTTTTGTTTTCATTAAAAGAGCACCGAACAACGTTGCACCGCTTCTAGATATCCCTGGAAATATTGCAAGGGCTTGCATGAGACCTATAATCAAGGCATCAACATAAGTTATCTGTGTTAAACTCTTTTTACCTTTTAGTGTGTCAGAAATTAATAAAAAGATGGCCGTCACTATTAAAAAAATCCCTATCAAATTAAGAGAAGAAAAGGCTGATTCGATCAAAGATTCCAAGGTAAAACCTACAACAGCAGCTGGGATTGAGGAAATGATTAATTTAAGGATTAGAGTAAGTGATTCTTTTTCCCATTTAAAGAGTCCCTTGATCAAATTGACAACTTCTTTCCAAACAAAGAACAATACGGCAAAAAAGGTGGCTAAATGAAGAAGAGCGAAATACGGTACATTTGTATCGATGTCCATGAATGATGAAAATATTGCAAGATGTCCAGAGCTGGATACTGGTAGAAATTCCGTTAGACCTTGTACGATTCCTAAAATGATTTCTCTCACTTTTTACCTCCTAAGTTGATAGATTTTTATAGTATTTTTATAAGCTCTAAAACCTTGATAGATAGCGCCCCTTCGCCCCGCTCCCCGCCCATAAGGAAAGGTTTGATAAGCCATCGCCCCGCTCCCCACCCATAAGGAAAGGTTTGGTAAGCCTTCACCCCGCTCCCCACTTCAGCCTTTCAACTTTTGTTTTAGGTATTCTAAAGCTAATATATATCCATAGAATCCTAGTCCAGATATGACCCCATCGCATGAGGAAGAGGTAACAGATGTTTGCCTAAAACTTTCCCTTGCCATGATATTTGTTATATGAACCTCCACTTTCGGCACATTTACAATTTCCAAGGCATCTCTTATCGCATAAGAATAATGTGTATAAGCACCTGGATTGATTATTAAAGCTTCAAAATCCAATTTTTGAATTCTATCTATGATTTGGCCTTCTGAGTTTGATTGAAAAAACTCCACATCTATACTATTATTTTGTGCAAAATGGTTTATCTGGTTTTTTAAGTCTTCGTAAGTTTCAGCTCCATAGATATCTTTAGGACGTTTCCCCAACATATTCAAGTTAGGTCCATTTATTATCAGAATCAAAAGATTTCACCTTCTTTTATTTTGATTTCTTCTATTATAATATTTCCTGGTGACTTTAAAATTGGCAGTTTTATTTTTTTATTTGCGCCTATTTTTTTGTCATTTGATAAATAATAATATATGTCTTTTTCTCCTATTTGAATGTTTTTAACTTTTTCAGGAACAAGTGTTTCTAATGTGTCTTTAATTTCTAGATAATCTTTTTCTTTCAAATATTTTTTCTTGTAGAAAAATTCTATTTCTTTGATCAAACCCCATCCTACGGATAAACCATGTGCGATTCCTGTAGTGGCTTCAAAGGCGTGACCTAAAGTGTGTCCAAGATTTAAACAACTTCTCAACCCCGTATCTTTGAAATCTTGTTCCACTATACGAAGTTTTTCCTCTACGGATCTTTTAATAAAAAAAGATAATTTATCTAGATTCCTGTTAAGTATTTCTTGCAAATTCTCTTTAAAATACTCATAAAAATCATTCCCTGAGATCAATGCCATTTTATAACCTTCGATTAAACCTTCTATGAATGTTTCTTCATCTAAGGATAATATAGAAAGTGGATCTATAACCACTTCTTTGGGTAGGTTTATTGTTCCAACGACATTTTTATATTTTTTGAAATCTATTCCATTTTTTCCCCCTATTGCGGCATCGATCTGAGAAAGAAGTGTGGTAGGGTAAAAAGAAAATTTCATTCCTCTTTTGTAAGTGGAGCCAACAAAACCCGTAAAATCGGTTATAGTTCCTCCGCCAATCCCAAGAAGCAAATTATCTCTAGAGACATTGTTTTCAAGGAGATATTCGTAAGCCCTTATTACAAAAGAAATGTCTTTTGTTTTTTCCCCATTTGGTAAGACAAGTTTTTTCTGTGGTAGGTATTCTCCGTATAGTTCATTGACCTTTTCGCTGGTAAAAACTATCGAATCTGAGGGGAGAGACTTCAGGCTTCCTGCATTTATTGATACTTTTTGAAAAGATGAATCTATTTCAGCATCGTTTTTGATATCGTATTGGTAGAGAATTTTGGCAACCGATTCCCATTCGGTTAAATTTGTGATATCTACCGTTTTGAATTGTTCATACAATTCTTTTCGATCTTGGTATATCTTTATAATATTTTCTTTGTTGTTTGCTAGAAGGGGCCTATTTTCTAAACTTACGCGATCTTTAAGCTTTTCAGGATCCACTTTCAGGTATAAGGCATTTTCTTTTTTCAATATGGCTCTGTTTTTAGCGGCTAAAATTATTCCTCCTCCAGTTGATACAACTAAGGATTGAGTGTTTTCTGCTAATTTTTCGAGAATGTCGGTTTCCAATTTCCTGAAGTATTCTTCACCGTATCTTTCAAAGATGTCTTTTATTTTAAGATTTTCATTTTTTTCAATTTCTTCATCTATGTCGATATGGGGTATGGAAAGAACTTTTGAAATCTTTTTTGCGAGGGTTGTTTTACCTGACCCCATCATACCTACCAAGAAGATTTTCATCGAATATCACCCTATTTCTTGAAGTATCTATCTTTTATGAGTTCAATATTATCGTTTCCAAATCCGTCTATAATTTCTTCCATTAATATAATAGCTAGAGTACATTCTGTTATTACAGTCGCTGCGGGAATAACAACAGAATCAGATCTTATATAAGGTGCTTCTTTTGGTTCTTTGGTTTTAAGATCAACAGAAGGAAGAGGATTTGCAAGTGTAGAAATAGGTTTGAAGTAGGTAGTAACTATTATATTTTCTCCATTAGTTATCCCTGCTTCTATGCCACCTGCGTAATTCTTTGTTCTGTGTATAATACCATCTTCAACTTTGAAAGGATCTTGGAATTCAGAGCCAGGTATACTTACATCTTCTTTGCCTATAAAAACCCCTTTCACAGAAGGGATCGACATAAAGTATTTTCCTATTTTTGAATCAACTCTGTTCAAAACATCGGCGTAACTTCCCAATCCAGGTTTCACATTTGTGGCGAATGTTTTTACACTGCCTCCCAAGGTGGTTGCTTTTTTTAGGGCATTTTCTTTTATTTCTTCCATCATTTTTTCAGAAATATCTTCAAAAGGACATTGAACTTCCGATTCATTTCTTTTTTGAATATAGTAAGTGAAATCTTTTTGGATTTCTTCGAACCTTTCTTCTTCAACACTGACTTTTCCGATCGATTTTACAAAACTCATCGTTGTAATACCGAAATTTTCAAGAAATTGTTTGGCAACGCTCCCTATCGCAGTGAGTACACTTGTCCAGCGCGCGCTGTTTCTTTCCGTGTATATATTCAAGTCATCTAATCTGTATTTATACCAACAGGAATAATCCCCATGTCCAGGCCTTGGAATATGTCTTTCTTCTTTAATGGGATTTTTTGCTTTGTTGTTTATAATTAAAACCAATGGAGCTCCAGTAGTTATTCCCTCCCATAATCCGGAAACGATGATTACTTCATCTTTTTCTAATTTCATCCTGTTCCCCCGGCCGTACCCTAACTGTCTTCTTCTTAGATCTGTGTTTATTTTTTCTATATCTATCTTTAACCCTGCTGGTATTTCATCTATTAATCCAATCATCTGTGGACCATGTGAATCTCCAGCTATCTTTACTTGCATTTTATTCACCTCGAGCAAAAGTTTTGAATGTTTCATCGAATATTTCTGGTGTATAAATCTGCCAAATCTTCAAATTTTCAATTGCTTGATGGTACCAAAAAGTACGTCCATCTATACATTTGACACTATTTTCTTTTGCAATCTTTTGAAGAGGGGTATTATTGTAAACAATATCGTAAATTAAAGATAGATTAGAAAGATCTCTAACTTCTAAATTAAATGATTCTCCAAACATTCCAATAGAAGTGGCGTTTATGAAGGTTTTAGAACTAAGGATTATGCTTTGTAGGCGATCAAAAGATTCAATTTTTATATCTATTTTTGACAAGAAAATCTTTCTTAATTTTTCTGCTTTTTCAACCGTTCGATTTACAAGAAACAACTTTTTTATACCCATTTTTGACAAAGCGTAGATGATGGATTTGCTCGCACCACCCGCTCCAACTAAAAGTACTGGTTCTTGCAGCATCGATGATTTTAACGAGTTATAAAAGCCTTTCCAATCTGTGTTGTAACCTTTATTATTGAAAATGCAGTTAACCGCATTTATTTCTTTAGCTTCTTCAACAGGTTCGACGTATTTAATCACCTTTTCTTTGAATGGAACCGTAACGTTGAGCCCATCGTAAGAATCAATATATTTGATAATTTCATCGTCAAAATTATCAGGTACTATGACTATATCTTCATATACAGCATCGATATGAGCTTTTTTAAAGTATTCATTAAAAACCTTTTTTGATAAGCTTTCTTTGTGGGGGTATTCTAATAATCCAAATTTTTTCATCATATACTCCTTATCTTCTCAAAAATCTCTGTAAATTCTGGGAAAGATATATTCACGCATTCAAAATTATCAATTTCTATAGGATTATCTGCTATCAATCCGGCTATAGCAAGTGACATGGCTATTCTATGATCGTTGTAACTTTCACAAGTACAGTTTCCTCGTATTTTCTGATTGCCAATTATATCAAAACCATCTTCTTTTTCTAAAATATCTATGCCTAATTTTTTTAATTCTCTGGTGATTGCTCTTATTCTGTCTGTTTCTTTGTAACGTAATTCTTTTGCGTCTTTTATAGTTGTTTTCCCTTTCGCTTGGGTAGCAGCTATCGCCAGTATAGGGATTTCATCGATAATCAAAGGAATCATCTCACCTTTTATTTCAACACCTTTTAACGAACTACTTTTTACGAGTAAATCCCCAACTGGCTCATTGTTTAATGTTTTTTCGTTGATTATCTTTATATCCGCTCCCATCATCTTCAACACGGATAATATGCCAGTTCTAGTTGGGTTGATTCCCACATTTTTTATCAATAACGTCGAGTTTTTTGTTATAAGGGCAGCAACTATGAAAAAGGATGCGGATGATAGATCACCCGGTACAAAGAACTCCCGACCTTCAAGATTTTTAGTGAGACCTTGGATAACAACGGTTGTATCTTTTTGAGTGATATCAGCACCAAAATATTTTAACATCCTTTCAGTATGATCACGAGATTTGGCAGGTTCTATTACTTGAGTTTCTCCTTTCGCATACAAAGCTGCCAACAAAATTGCCGATTTAACTTGGGCGCTTGCAACTGGGGTTTTATAAACAATGGGGGATATATCTTTCGTACCCAATATTGTGATGGGAGCAAATTCGCCATTTTTCCTCGCAAAAAAACGTCCACCCATTTTACTTAGTGGATCTATGACTCTTTTCATAGGCCTTTCCCTCAAAGAGTCGTCCCCTGTAATTACACTGTAAAAATTTTGAGCCGATAATACACCCATCATTAAGCGCATTGTGGTTCCAGAGTTTTTTGCGTTTAGAACGTTTGATGGTTCAATGAAATTATCCTTTCCCTTACCCTCTACAATTACCTCATCTTCGCTAATTTGTTTGATACTGGCGCCTATTGAATTTAATATATTTAACGTACTTAAGGTATCTTCAGAACTTAAAAAATTGTGTATTTTTGTTTCACCTTCAGCGAGGGAACCAATGATTAGTGCCCTGTGTGATATTGATTTATCACCTGGTAGGGTGATCTCTGCATTTATATTTTCTGTTGGAGTTACTTCAATTTTCATCTTTTCCTCCCAATATTGAGTTTTTTTGCCTTTACAACTCGAATTTACTTATTTTGATCATATCATCTTTTATTTCGTTGTATTTATCTTCGATTAAATTCTTCTTGAAGGCATTTAACTCTTTTTCAAAGTTCTCAATTGAATCTAGTATATTCTCCTTGTTTTGTTTGAATATATCGATCCACATTTGGGGATCGCTTTTTGATAATCTTGTTGTGTCTTTAAAACCAGATCCGACTAATTTTAGATAATTTTCATTATCTTCTTTTAAATTCATCAGAGTTTTTACTAGATAATAAGCAGTTATCTGCGGCAAATGGCTTGTTGTTGAAAGAATTTCATCGTGAGTTTTAGCATCTATTATTATTGGAATGGCTCCGATTTTTGTGATCAACCTTTCAAACTTATTAAAATATACTTGGTCACAATTAGCACTTTTTATCAATACATATTTTTTGCCTTTGAATAAATTCGCCTTGGCGTTTAATGGACCAGACTTTTCTGATCCTGCCAATGGATGACCTCCTATGAAATTGACCCTTTTGTTTTTAAAAGTATCAAAGAGTTGCATAATTTCATATTTAGTACTACCCACATCGGTTATAACTGTATTTTCTTTTACTAGACTAATTGTATCATGTAAAATACTTTTTATACTTTCTACTGGCGTTGCAAAAATTATTAAATCCGCTTTTGAAATTTCTGATATTTTGGCAGGTTCATCGATAGCTCCTAACTTTAAAGCTTCTTTTAAAGAGTTATTATCGATATCGTATCCAATGATATTTTTAACTTCTTTTGTTTCTTTAAAGGCTAATGCTAATGAAGTTCCAATCAATCCAGTGCCAACAATTATCGCGGTGTCGAATAACATTAATCGTTCCTCCCAATAACAACGTTGTTTGTGTCTCAGGCTAAGATTTTACTGTCTATTTCTAATAAGGCTTTTATTTGATCCATTAATTCACTGAATTGCTCAAAATTTAGAGATTGCTTACCGTCAGAGAGAGCGTTTTTAGGATCCGGATGGACTTCTATTATTAATCCATCAGCACCAGCGGCTACAGCAGCTTTTGATAGAGGAGCGACGTATCTCCAATCTCCACTGGCGTGACTTGGGTCGATTATAATAGGTAAATGGCTGTATCTTTTGATTACAGGTATTGCACTGATGTCCAAGGTATTTCTGGTTTCATCAGTAAATGTTCTAATTCCTCTTTCACACAGTATAACTTGGTTGTTCCCTTCAGAAATGATATATTCTGCTGACATTAAAAATTCTTTATATGTAGCTGATAGACCCCTTTTAAGTAAAACTGGCTTGTTGAGCTTACCTACTTCTTTTAAAAGCGCAAAATTTTGCATGTTTCTTGTTCCTATCTGTAAAACATCAGCATATCTTGAAACCAACTCGACCTCTCTGGTGTCCATAACTTCTGTAACTATCTTTAGACCAGTTTCTTCACTTACTTCTTTGAGAATTTTTAATCCTTCTTCCTTTAAGCCTTGAAAAGAATATGGAGAAGTTCTTGGTTTATAAGCTCCACCTCTTAGGAATTTAACCCCTTTCTCTTTTAAGAATAGAGCGGTTTCTAAAACCTGTTCTTTACTTTCGACTGCACAAGGTCCAGCAATCGTTAAAAAATTTTCTCCTCCTATTTTTATCCCTCCTATGTCGTATATTGAATCTTTAGATTTGAATGTTCTACTTGCTAATTTGAAAGGTTGAGTTATCTCTACAACCCTTTCAACCCCCGGGAATGTTTCAATGTTGCTTAAAATGTATTCCCTGTCACCTTCTCCTACTACCCCAACGATCGTGTGATTTTCTCCTTTATCAGGATGAGCTTTAAAACCTACTTCTTCCACTTTTTTAATAACATTTCTGATTTCCTCTTCTGTTGCATTTTCCTCCATTACAATTACCACCAGAATTCACCTCCGAATTTTAAAAATATTGTCTTTAGAGATTCTAAAACTTGTTTTAGCGCCCCTTCGCCCCCTTAATTTATTTCTAAAGTATCTGTAAAAAAAATAGGTGCCTACTAAAAGAGTAGACACCCATTTTGGAATCTTTGCGGACTATGTTTTTATACGACAAAACAAAGCCACCAAAATGGGTGTCTTGCTAAAATACCAATAATATTTATTTTCATTTTCGATTAAGACCTTTGTAACCATTTATGCTCTCTCCTCAACTTTCCTTTAAATTTATTTTATCAAGAAAAAAGATTTTTGTCAACTTCAAAAGATTTTTTTCTCCGTAATTCAAAATTAATAGGTATAAAAGTATACACATCTGTAAAATAGACTAAATGAAAAGGTGCTAAAATTTTTTATGAAGTATAGATTTAAAATGCTTATTTACAAAGTAAATGGAGGTGAATAGTCATGTATTATACTACTATGTTGTTGTTGATACCACCATTGATATTAGCTATCTGGGCTCAAAGTAGAGTTAGCAGTACTTTCAACAAATATTCTCGGGTAAAGGCATCAATTGGAGAGCCAGGCTATATGTTTGCCAGAAGATTACTTGATTCCGTTGGGTTATATGATGTTAAAGTCGAAAGAGTAAGAGGTACTTTGAGCGATCATTATGACCCTACAAAAAAAGTTTTGAGACTTTCTGACTCCACTTATAACAGTTCGTCTATAGCGGCATTAGGAGTTGTGGCTCACGAAGCAGGTCATGCTATACAACATGCTAAGGGTTATAAACCTTTAGTTCTTAGGAATCTGGCAGTACCGTTGGCAGGTTTTGGTTCTAATATGGCGTGGATTATCTTTTTCATTGGACTAATTTTTTCTACACCTTTCTTACTGAATGCAGGAATTTTCTTGTTTCTTTTCGTGGTCTTATTTTCAGTTATAACGTTACCAGTTGAGTTCAATGCAAGTAGTAGGGCTTTGAAACTTTTACCCGTTATGGGCATGTCTAAAGAAGAAGTATCAGGTGCAAAAAAGGTGTTATCAGCCGCTGCGTTGACCTACGTGGCAGCTGCGTTGATGTCGATTGCTCAACTTTTGAGAATGCTGGTGTTAGCTCGTTCAAGAAATTAAGGTATATCTTCCTATGGTTTGCAAAAGATGGATACTGTATGGGCGAGTTCAAGGTGTTGGATTAAGACATTTTTTAAGAGTGCATGGAGTAAGGCTTCAACTTGAAGGGTACGTTAGAAACTTACCCGACGGTTCGGTTGAGGTGGTTGCACAAGGAGAAAAAGAAAAAGTTTTGAAACTAAAAACTATCATCTTACAAGGAAATGGGTTCAGTAGATTAGAAGATGTTCAAGAAGAAGATTTCCCCATAGGGAATTATGGAAGTTTCCATATAGAGTATTAAACCAAAATAGAGGCGAGTAGCCTCTATTTTTTTCACCATACTTTCAAACTTTTAGTAAATCTTTTTATTTCTTTAAGCAACTTACCTTTGTCATAACTGTTTTCATCGATTATTTTTATTAGGGCACTTCCCACAATTATTCCATCGAAGTATTCAATAATATTTTTAGCCTTTGTTGGGCTATCTATTCCAAAACCGATAGCTAAAGGTATATTAACATAATTTCTCACTCTTTGTGAATACTCTTTCAAATGCTCCATAGGTGCTTGGCTATCCCCTGTTACTCCCATAATAGATACACAATACAAAAATCCAGAACATACCTTAGAGATTTCTTTTAGTCGCTCTTCAGAGGTATTTGGAGCAACTAGTAAAATAGGATCGATACCGTTTTCTTTTATTTTTGCGTAAAATTCCTCTTCTTCGTCAAAAGGCAAATCAGGAATTATTACTCCAGAGATGCCTGTATTCACGGCTTCTGTTATAAAATTGTCGATACCATAATTGAGAATTGAGTTGTAATAACCCATTAAAACGAGTGGGCAAGTAACCTCTTCTTTGATTTCATTCAAGGTTTCAAAAATTTTTTTAAGGGTAACCCCATTTTTTAAAGCTTTTTGGCTTGCTTTTTGAATTATTGGTCCATCTGCTAAAGGATCGGAAAAAGGTATTCCTACCTCTATAATATCAACACCATCTTTGTTCAATTCTAATATAATTTCTTTTGTAGCCTCTAAGTTCGGATCTCCGGCTGTTATATAGGTGATTAAAGCCTTGCTATTTTTGAAAACTTCACTTATTTTGCTCATTCTAGTGCCTCCCTACCAAGTTTTATATAAGAATCGACATCTTTGTCTCCTCTTCCAGAAAGATTTATCACCATGATTTTATCTTTATCAAGTGATGGTGCAATTTTCATAGCGTAAGCTATTGCATGGGAACTTTCAAATGCTGGGATGATTCCCTCCAATTTCGTTAAAAGTTCAAAACCTTTCAACGCTTCTTCATCTGTTATCGATACATACTGAGCTCTTTTTTCATCATGTAGATAACTATGTTCAGGTCCCACACCCGGATAATCTAAACCTGCAGAAATAGAATATGCCAGTTGAATTTGACCGTCATCATCTTGTAAGACGTAAGATTTACTCCCGTGAAGGACGCCTATTTTCCCCGCAGTTAAAGAAGCGGCATGTTGGCCAGTTTCTAATCCTTTTCCTGCAGCTTCCACTCCTATCAATTCAACATCTTTATCTTCTATAAAAGGGTAGAATATACCCATAGCGTTACTACCTCCGCCAACACATGCAACTATATAATCAGGCAACCTTCCTTCTTTTTCTAAAATCTGATTTTTAGATTCATCACCAATAACCCTTTGAAAATCTCTAACTATTTTAGGATATGGATGTGGTCCTACAACAGAACCTATAACGTAGTGGGTGTTTTCTACGTTTGTAACCCAGTCTCTAATAGCTTCATTTATGGCTTCCTTTAAAGTTTGGCTACCGCTGTATACAGGCACTACTTTTGCTCCCAACATCCTCATTTTGTATACATTGAGCGCTTGTCTTCTGATATCTTCTGCCCCCATGTAAACTATACATTCCAACCCAAATCTAGCTGCAGCGGTTGCTGTTGCCACACCATGCTGGCCTGCACCAGTCTCTGCTATTATTCTTTTTTTATTCATTCTTTTTGCAAGTAATACTTGCCCCAACGCGTTATTAATTTTGTGCGCCCCCGTATGGTTTAAATCTTCTCTTTTTAGATATATTTTTGGACCATTAAGATATTCGGTGAATCTTTCAGCAAAATATAAAGGGGTGGGCCTTCCACAGTAATCTTTCAACAAACCTTGGTATTCATTTATAAAATCAGGATCTTTTGAATATTTTTCGTGAGCTTCCTCCAACTCTTCGAGCGCTGGAATCAACGTCTCTGGAACGTATCTACCTCCATACTGACCAAAATAAGCTTTTTTCATAAAATTTCATCCTCCTTTTTTATTTTTTTGCAATTAAAAAGTTTGTTATAGCACCCCTTCGCCCCGCTTCCCACCCTTCTTTAGAAAGGGACCTGCGGTCCCATAAACCCATACATTAAGGGGCTTCGCCCCTTAAGATCCCCAAAACCAAGTTCAAAGTCAAATTCATCTAAAAACACAGTTTGCATAGTGCAGCAAACAAGGGGTAAACCCCTTAAGATCCCCGTGCATCATTTGCTGCGCAAATGAGAATTTGGAAATTATTTCAAAGGAATTATGAACAAGGCGTTTTGCATAAGGCTGCAAAATGCTGCGCAAATGAGAATTTGGAAGTTACTTCTAAAGCTTTATAAAAAACATTTTGCACAAAGCTGCAAAAGGGCTCCGCCCTGTGACCCTTTTAAAATCAAAATCTTGTTTCTAAAACGTGTGTTAAAGACCCTTCGCCCCGCTCCCTAGCCTTTTAATTTTATTATTTTATTTTGATAGAATTTATCCTATCGATAGTTTCTTTTATTAACCTAATATCTTTTTTACCTGGATACAATTCAACTTTGCTGTTTAGATCAACAGCATTGGGTTTAATCGTTTTTATAGCTTCAACTATGTTTTCTGGGCTCAAACCACCCGCTAAGATGAACGGTTTTTTTATATTAGCTTCTTTTAAAATCTCCCAATTGAAAGTATGCCCTGTACCACCTATCTTTTCACCAATTTTTGTATCAAATAAGAAGTAATCCACAAAATCATTGTACTTGGATATTTCTTCCAAAGAACTCTTATTTTCAATTTTAATAGCTTTTATTGTTTTTAACTTGCAATTTTTAATTATATTTACGTCTTCTGATCCGTGAAATTGAACGTAATCAAATACTTTACTTCTTTCAATTTTTTCAATTTCTTCTTTGACAGGATTAACTACTACAGCTACCCTACTTACAAAGGGGGGTAACTCTTTAGATATTTCAAGAACCTTTGATAATTCAATTTTTCTTGGGCTTTCAGCTAAAATGAAACCTAAAGCATCTACCCCGGCTTCGGATATGTTAATAGCGTCTTCAATGTTTGTGATTCCACAAACTTTTATCCTAATCACTGTAAATTGCTCCTTTTTTCTGGAAATAGTTCTCCAATCTTCGAAACAGGATCGTTTTCTTTCATTAGAGCTTCTCCAATTAATACCCCATCTACCCCCAAACTTCTAAGATAATCGATATCACTTTTTTCTTTAATCCCACTTTCTGAAATAACATAAAAATCCTTACGTTTATCTAATTTTTCAAGTTCTTCAAGTAGTTTTTCTGTGTTTCGTAAGCTAACAGAAAAATCATTCAAATCTCTGTTATTTATTCCCAAGATTTCAGTTTCAGTATCTAAAACCTTTGTTAATTCTTGGGGGTTATGAACTTCGACTATAGCTTCTAAACCAATATCTTTTGATATCTTAAGAAAATCAGAGATCTCTTTTTTTGTTAGTATTGAAGCTATGAGTAAAATAACGTTGGCACCAAGAAATAATGACTGGTAAATCTGTATAGGATCGATTATGAAATCTTTTCTTAAAATAGGAAGGTTTGTTTTGGTTCTTAACTCTTTTAAAATATTTGTACTACCTTGAAAGTATTTTTCATCAGTTAGAATAGAAATAGCATCTGCACCACCTTTTATATATAACTCTAACTGCCTTTGTGGGTCAAAATTCGTTGAAATGATCCCTTTACTTGGCGAGGCTTTTTTGATTTCCGCTATTAAAGTTAATTTTCCTTTTTTGAAGGTGTCTTTTAAGGAGATTTTCTTTTCTTTTAGCTTTGCTACTTCTTCCCTTTTTGTTTCTACTATTTTTTCTAAATACATCATTTCCTCCTTTATCAGAATTTTTCACTATTTTAGCGCCCCTTCGCCCCGCTGCCCACCCCACCCTTTCAGGAAAGGGCCTGCGGTCCCAGTCCCTCTTTTTCTAAGAAAATCTAAGAAGTTTTTGCTTGTAAAGATAGAAAGTTAGTAAACTCTACCATCTCTTTCAATTTCTTCATTGCTTTTCCACTATCAATTATCTCTTGTGCAAAACTGATACCTTCTTCTAAACTGTTGACTTTGTTTGCCACGTATAACCCAGCTGCCGAATTCAAAACGACCACATCCCTTTTGGGACCCATTTCACCGTTAAATATGTTTAATATTATTCTTCTATTTTCTTCTGCGCTTCCGCCTTGG
The DNA here is from genome assembly GCF_016772115.1 of Petrotoga sp. 8T1HF07.NaAc.6.1. Taxonomy (NCBI): domain Bacteria; kingdom Thermotogati; phylum Thermotogota; class Thermotogae; order Petrotogales; family Petrotogaceae; genus Petrotoga; species Petrotoga sp. 8T1HF07.NaAc.6.1. Next base: position 12,870 of record NZ_AUPG01000012.1, on the reverse strand, counting down.
ATCTCTTGTATGCTGTACTTTTCCAGCCCTAAATCTTCCGGGGATATTTCTAACTTTTCTATCTTACCTTTATTCAAAAACGCCACTTTATTCTTTCCTGACAGGGAAAATTCATCTATGCCTTCCGAACCATGAACAACCATCGCCCTTTTAACTCCCAAGTTGTTCAAAACCTCTGCTATGGGGTAAACCAGCTTTGGATCGTATATACCCATTAATTGATATTTTATATTTGCAGGATTTGTTAAGGGCCCTAAGACGTTAAAAATGGTCCTTATTCCTAATTCTTTTCTTGGTACAGCAGCATGTTTAGTAGCTTTATGAAAATCTTGAGCAAAAAGAAAAGCTATATTTATCTCTTTCAAGCATCTTTCAACTGAAGAAGGGGGTAATGATATATTGATTCCAAGAGATTCCAATACATCCGCGCTTCCACTTTTACTTGATACGGATCTGTTACCGTGTTTTGCAACAACAACCCCAGCTGCTGCCAAGATAAAGGCTACAGCGGTAGAAATGTTGAAGGTTCCCTTAGCATCTCCACCTGTTCCACATGTATCCATAAGTTCGCCGCTTTCAATACTTATGGGTGTTGCCTTTTCTTTCATAACTTTTGCACTTGCTGTGATTTCTTCCACCGTTTCTCCTTTCATATGCAGAGCAACTAAAAAACCAGAAAGTTGACTGTGTGTTACTTTACCTTCCATAATCATCTCCATCGCCTGTTCCATCTCGTCCAAACTCAAATTTTCTCCTTTTACAACTTTTTGAAGATAGTAATTAAACATAGCTGACACCCCTTTCAACTTTAATATTTATAAAATTCTCTATTAATCTCGGTCCTACTGTTGTTAAGATAGATTCTGGATGGAATTGTACCCCATATATTTGGTAACTAATGTGCCTTAAGGCCATGATCTCTCCGTCTTGTGTAGAGGCGGTAATTTTTAATTCTTTCGGGAACATCTCGTTTGACACGATAAGTGAATGGTATCTGGTAGCTTCAAAGGGGCTATCTATACCTTGAAATATATCCTTTTTTTCTTTGATATATATCTTAGAAGTCTTTCCGTGGAATATCTCTTTTGCTCTGACAACCTTTCCATTGAAAGCCTCGGCAATGCACTGATGGCCTAAACAGATTCCAAGAATTGGAATTACTCCTTTAAAGTGTTTAATGGTTTCGATGGAAATTCCAGCATCTTTGGGAACACCTGGTCCCGGAGAAATTATTATGTGAGAAGGCTTGAGCATTTCAATATCTTTTACAGTTATTTTGTCGTTTCTATAGACCAAAACATCATCGAACTCACACGCTGTTTGATATATGTTGTAGGTGAATGAGTCGTAATTGTCTATCAAAAGAATCATCTCAACAATCCCCCTTTTCTAAAGATTTGAACATTGCCATTGCCTTGTTGACTGTTTCATAATACTCATTTTCAGCAATCGAATAAGACACTATACCAGCACCAGCTTGTATCCTTACTTCATTTTCTTTGCACACCATCGTCCTTATTGCAATACTTGTATCTAAATTTCCTTTTGTATCAATGTATCCAACTACGCCGGCATAGATTTCTCTTGGTTCGTCTTCCAATTCATCAATTATTTCAATTGCCCTAATCTTTGGAGCTCCTGATACGGTCCCGGCTGGGAACAAAGATTTCAATACATCAAGTGAGTTTAAATAATTCTTTTTTAAACCTTCAACTTGCGAATAGATGTGCATCACATGTGAATATTTTTCAATTCCAAAAAATTTTGTAACCTTAACACTTCCTTCTTTACATACCCTGCCTAAATCGTTCCTTGCAAGATCAACAAGCATTATGTGTTCCGCCCTTTCTTTCTCATCACTTAAGAGTTCTTTTTCTATGGCTTCATCTGCTTGGGGAGTTTCTCCCCTCTTTCTTGTACCAGCAAGGGGCCTGGTGATTACTCTTTGGCCTTCAACTTTTACTAGCATTTCTGGAGAAGAGCCAATAATGGTTGCTTCTGGAAAATTAAGATAAAACATGTAAGGTGAAGGGTTTATCTTTCTTAGATTTTCATATATTTCAAAAGGATGTTGCGTTATTTTGCAAGAAAACCTTTGAGATATGACGATTTGAAAAGCCTCACCAGCGTTTATATAATTTTTTGTTTTTTCTACTTTTTCGACGAATTCTTCTTTACTTGTGTGGTGTTTGATCTTCAATTTGACTTGATCATTATTTCTTTCTTCTTCCTTTTGAGTAGAGGCTTTTTCTAAATCTTTTAATATCTGATGATTTTCATGTTTAGCCAAAGAAATTCGACTTTCTATATCTTCTTCTGACCCGCTATTCACAACATTAACCAAATATCCCAATTTTTCATTTTGATCTAATATCAATGAGATTCTTGGAAATACTAAGATAGATAGTGGTAAATCTCCATGTTTGAGATCTTTATCCATTTCATTATGGTATATATCTTCCCAAACGGAAATAATCTCATAACCGAAGTATCCTACAAAACTTGCAAATAAATCTGGGATATTTAGAATACTTTCATACTGAATACTTTCTAACTGTTCCTTTAAAAAAGATATGTAGTCTGTATTTTCATCAAGAAAAGCTTTACCTTTTTCAAAAAAATGGAGTCTTGTCTTCTTCTTGGTTGTATAATTTAATTTCGCGACTTTTAATGGAGTGATTCCTAATAAGGAATACTTTTTTTCGTTGATCGAAAGATTTTCTAATATAAACGAATATTGATTATTTAAAGCAATTTTTTTATAAACTACTGTTGGATCAGGATTTTCCAGGCTTATTTTTTCTATAACTGGTAAAATTGTTTGATTTATTACAGACCTTTTAGTATACATATTCCCCTCCTTCTCGGCATTAATTTTTGCTTAGTTTGTGCTTTTTAAAAAAATAAAAGGAGGTCCTTTTATCCCTTTTTTAATAGGAAAAAGACCTCCTTAATTAAAAAAGGGCATCCCTGAAGGGATGCCCTTTGATTACTTTTTAGGCAGATTCATACAGGCACCCCTATCCGAGATGCCACCACCAATTAATTATATTTATTGTATTGTTTTTTAACTTGGGTGATTTAAAAAAAAGCTTTTCTTGATCAAACATGCTATTACCCCGTTAATATCAATTTAATTTTAGTATAACATAATTTTTTAACCTTGTCAAGTTTCCTTCCACTTTAGCTTTTTCTCTGTCTCTTTTTGCTATCTCTTCTAATGTGTTAAACATTTTTGGCACCTCCATTTCTTTTAACTCTTCGTAACCGGTTTGTTAGATTCATTGGCGATGCTATTTATAGTATGTCTGATTTTTTTATGGAGAAATCTTTGCCTATTAGTTCAGTTTGTTCGCATTTTAAATCTGTTTCTTTTCTTTGTTGTGTGATCTCTCTTGGTAGAAAGGCTTTTAGGAAGTCATAGAATACGGTTCTGTCTTCAAATAATTCTTTGAATATGGAGTCTTTTTAATTATACCATATGTTTTTGAAGGTGTGTTATCTTATCATATAACTCTCGTATAATGATTTTTATTAGCGCCCCTTCGCCCCGCAGCCCGCCCGGATGGAAAAGATCTTTATTAGCGTTCTTCCCCCGCTCCCCACCCGTGTGGAAGAGGGACCTGTGGGCCCTTTCCCCACTTTTCAACCATAAGGAAAGGGGTCTGTTCCTTTTTAACCCACGGACCACCCGTTTTAGGAAGAAAAAGTAGGCAAGTTGGGTTTTAAAGTTCCGTGTTTTAAAATAAGAAAGGTAATGGTATAATAGGGTTGATTGAAAAACGCTTGGGAGAGAAGAAGTGTTCGTTCATAGAGGTATATATTAAGTAGTTCAAATATAAGTCCTAAGATGAAATTTGATAGGGTGCTACGTAAAAACATTTCATAAAAAGCTCATACCGTTAACCTACAAGTTAAAAAAATATTAGTTTGTGTCATTGAGGAGGGTAATATAAAGATATATTTTTAACAATATTTAATATATTATACCATCAATTGATGGTATAATATGAGTGTAGGAGTTATAAAATGGTTGAATTTTTTCTAGAATTATTGAAACAATTTATCAATAATAATCAATTACAGCTCGTGAAAAGGGTGAAGGGAATGTATGAATTGAAAAAACCAAAAGAAAGGTTGTTCTGTGAGCAATGTGGAAAATTGGTGGGGTATAAAACTATAAAAAAGAAAGAGAATTATAACGTTAAGAATTACCCTATTGAAGTCGAACGAACTATTGCTATATGTGAAGAATGTGGGGCTGAGTTACTTGAACCCTATTATGAGAATGAGAATTTAAAAGCGGCATACAGAAAATATGCTGAGTTGAATAATTTGGTGTTACCTGAAGAGATCAAGGAAATTAGAAGTAAGTATAATGTCTCTCAGACACTATTTGCCTTGATTTTAGGTTTAGGAGAAGCTACTATACAACGTTATGAGATGGGTTCATTACCAACCAAAGTTAATAGCGATTTGATCAAGAGAGTTTCCGAACCGATTGAATTTTACAAAATTTTAAAAAGTAATCAAGATAATATTCCCGATATCGAGTATAAGAGGATCTTAGGAAACATTCAGAGAATTCTTAAAGAGTTTGAAAATAAACTTGAAGTTCAGGAATTGGAAAAAATTTTGTATATTAAACATCCTGAAATAGACATTGAAAAAATGAAAGGCTTAATAGCTGGATTATTTTATTATTCAAATAAATATCATCACAAGGATTTTTTATACAAAACCGTCTTTTTTAAATTGCTATGGTTAGTGGAAAAGGAATCTAAAAAAAGCCTTGGCAGGCAAATTGCTAATTTGAAATTCATTCATTATAATTATGGTCCGATTCCTAAAGGAGCAAAAAATGAAGAGGGCGTTCTTTTAGATTATTTGATAAAGACAAATTTAATAAGAATGAATATCGATTTTTCTAAAAAGTTTTTGCAAGAGACGTATAAGATTGGTTTGGTGGATCAAACTCCTTTAAGGAATTTAACAGATGAAGAAAGAAAGATTGTAGAAAAGATTGTTAAAAAGTATGGAGGATTGAGTGCTAGAAAATTAGTTGAAGTATCACATAATGACGTGGCTTATAAAAGTTCAAATTATGATGAAGAGATAGTGATTTAGGGTCAATCTTTTTATGGATATATCTGATCTATAACAATATACCACCTTATCACACAAATGCTGTGCAACGAGTTTTATAGCGCCCCTTCGCCCCGCAGCCCGCCCGTGTGGAAAAGATCTTTATTAGCGCCCTTCCCCCGCTCCCCACCCGTGTGGAAAAGATCTTTATTAGCGCCCTTCCCCCACTCCCCACCCGTGTGGAAGAGGGACCTGCGGTCCCTTTAACCCTGTTTTTCACACATAAGGAAAAGGATCTTTATTAGCGTTCTTTTACCTCGCAGCCCGGTCCATAGTTAGCCCTTATGCTTCACAATCTAAGTTTTTTATCCTTTGGGTGGATGTACTATGATTAATCGATTTTAAAATATCTTTATAGTAAAAATTTAATTAAAAAGTCTATTTTTTATTATATCTTGGTATAATATACCATGAAGCTGATTAAATATATATCTAAATTCAACGGAGGTAATAAAATAGTGAAGTTTAAAATAGTAGTTGACAGTTGTTGTGATTTAACAAAAGAAATTAAAGAAAGATTTGATATATCGACAGTTCCATTATTTATTGATATTGATGATCAACATTTTATAGATGATGAGAATCTAGACCGTGAAAAACTACTGGAGGCAATGAGAAACTCTACCGAAGTTCCTAAAACCGCCAGTCCAGGGCCTAAGCCATTTCTAAATTTATACGAGAAATATGAAAATGCCTTTGTAGTTACCTTATCTAAGGAGTTAAGTTCGAGTTATCAGAATGCGGTTCTCGCTAAGAATATTTTATTGGAAGAAGCTAAAGACAAATTCGTGAAAGTATTCAATTCTTTTAGCGCTTCTGTCGGTGAAACAATGATTGCTTACAAAATTGGTGAATTAATTGAAGCAAAACTCGGTAGGGACGAAATAATAAATAAAGCAGAAAAATATATAGAAGAGATGAAGACCTTATTTGTGCTTGATTCGCTAGATAACCTTATCAAGGCAGGGCGTATGGGTAAGTTGAAAGGTGAATTTGCATCTTTATTGAATATAAAACCTATTCTGGCTGGTACTAGAGAAGGTACTATAACTTTATTGGATAAAGCGCGAGGAAGCAAAAATGCGATTAAAAAGCTAATTGATAAAATAGGAGAAGTAGGGAATAATTTGAAAGATAAAGTTTTAGGAATTGCTCACTGCAATGCTCTCGAGAGAGCTGAGTATATCAAAAAAGAAGCAGCTAAAAGATATAATTTTAGAGATATAATTATTGTGGAAACTGCAGGGATAAGTACTGTTTATGCTAATGAAGGCGGAGTTATACTTGCTTTTTAAAGTGAATTAAATTTTGGAAAATCCCCGCCACTCTAGGCGGGGATAATATATAAAAAGTTTTTTTGCATTTATCTTTGTATTATATAGCAAGAATGAATGCAGGTGAAATTTTCTTTCGGTCCTAGATAAGAGATTTTTGATTATGACTTATAGGGGGTTTTCTTCGGCATAAAAGGCTGCAGAAGCTGCCCCTAAAATTCCAGCATCTTCTACTAAAGATGATTGTTCTATAGTGTAAGTATCTGCGAAACTGCTCATAACATATTTTTTTGTCATTTCTCTTAATGGAACAAAAAGAGCATCACCGGCTCTGCTTAATCCTCCGCCGATTATAATTTTTTCTGGGTTAAAGGCATGAACATAACCTCCAATAGCCCGTGCAAGTGCATCGATGGCAAAGTTACAAACTACACTGGCAAGAGGATCATTTTTTTCATAAGCTTGAAAAACGTGTTTTGATTCAATCTTTTCTTTTTTTCCGGCTAATTTTAAAACAAGGCTGTCTGGGTACCTATCTATCAAATTTTTGGCTTCTAATGCTATATATTTCGCAGAAGAAGTAGCTTCTACACATCCCCTATTACCGCAACCGCATTGTGGACCATTTGGTACAACTACAACATGTCCCAATTCTGGGGCTAAACCGTCTTTACCGGTTAAAAATGTGTTGTTACAAACCACTCCGGAACCTATGCCTGTTCCTATGGTTAAAGCGATGAAATCGTGCAAACCCTTTGCTTTCCCAAAATACCATTCACCAAGTGCAAAGGCATTGGCATCGTTTTCTAAAAAGACGTCAACGTTTATATTTTCTTTTATCAAGCGAACCAATTCAAAATTTCGCCAGTTTGGAAAATTTGGGGAAAATCTCACAATTCCATTTTTTCTATCTATAGAACCTGGTGAACCTATTCCAATTGCTGAAAATTCAGTGTTTTCCGTTAAATCTTTCACGGTTTTTGTTATATTAGCTATTACTTGGGCATTTCCCATTTCAACTTCTGTAGGTCTAGAAATCTTTTTAATTATTCCTTTTTTTTTCATCGACTAATCCGGCTTTTATCTCAGTGCCTCCCAAATCGATTCCTACTACCAACATTGTCATCACTCCTTGAAGTGTATTTGCTGTCTTCTACTATATTTGCTCCCCTCCGCCCAGCAGCCCACCCTTGGACATTAAGGGGCTTCGCCCCTTAAAATCCTCAAAATCAAAGTTTATTTTAAAAAAAGCTTTTTGCACACGGCTGCAAAAGGGCTCCGCCCTGTGACCTCACCCTGGGCACAATTCTGCCAAAAATATATTATAATAAGTTTATCAATCTATTATATCAAAAGTTAAATTAATTATTTAAAAAAAAGATGAAGTTCTACTAAATCTATTTTTTAAAATACAAAAAATAATAAAGGGTGAAGAAAATGGTCTATGCAATTATAGTAGCAGCTGGAGAAGGAAAAAGAGCGGGATTTGAAATTCCAAAACAATTTGTAAAATTAAATAACAAAACCATATTGAGAATGTCCGCTGAAAAATTCCAGAATTCAACATCAATAGATAAGTTTCTCGTCGTATCTCACAGAAACTACGTGGATTTAACAGAAAAAGAAGTTAAAATCTTTTCAAAATTTGAGAATGTGGTAATTGGCGGGAGCAGTAGACAAGAAAGCGTTTATAACGCCCTGTTGTATTTGAGTAAAAAAGATAATAAGCCTGATTTAGTTTGCATTCATGATGCCGTAAGACCTTTCGTTGATATTAAGAAAATAGATGAAAGCATCTACAAGGCCAAAGAAATAGGAGGGGCTGTTTTGGCAGAAATGGCAGAAAATACGGTTTCTCAAGTCAATAACGGTCGGATTTTAAAAACTTTAGAAAGATCCCAGATTTATCTGCATCATACCCCTCAAACTTTCGATTTTGCTAAATTACTTAAAGCTTATCAAAATGCCGAAAAGATCTTATCTTCTTTCACAGATGATGCATCTATATTTATTCATTCTGGTTATGAAACATCGATTGTGGAAGATCACAAAAATAACATCAAACTTACAAAAAAAGAGGATTTTGAACTAGCCAGATGTTTTTTTGAATTGAATCCCTAATCTAAAAATGTTTCAAAAACCTTGATTCCAACATCTATTACCTCATCGGGTGGTAAAAATTCAGGGTTATGAAGACCGTGGTGTTCTCCTTTGGAACTTCCTAACCAACACATTAGTGCGGGATATTTTTTTGATATGAAGCCAAAATCCTCACCCGTCATTTTTAAGCCACAGTCAACAAAATTAAATGTTTTTGAGAGTTTAGAAATAAATTTGTCGTATAGCAATGAATCGTTGACGACTTCCGAATAGAAAGACCCTTTGCTTAACGAATAATCAACCCCTGTCATGGTCTTTATCCCTGACAATATATTTTTCATATCTTCGAAATATTTTAGGCTATTTTCAGAATCGACACCTCTTATACTCCCCTCAACATGGGAGTTCCCTGGTAGAATGTTGATCGCGCTACCTGCACTTACTTTACCAACGCCGATTACAAAAGGTTCCATGGGATTTTTTGGAAGTTTATCAAGCACATCTAAAAATATGCGAAGGGCGTTCAACGCATTTTTGGATTGATGGGGAAAGGCAAGATGTGAAGAAACCCCTTCAAAATCCACAAAGAACTCAAGGGCTGAAGCAAAAAGCGTACCACGCGTTGAGGCTATGGTCCCCACAGGGAAGTCATCGTTGACATGTAGTGCAAAAGCCGCTTTTATATTGTACTTATCCAATATTCCACTTTCGATAACTCTTTGAGCTCCGCCCTTTGATTCTTCTGCAGGTTGAAATAAAAATATTATATTTTTCTTTACTTTATTTTTTATCACGTTGAGAAAAAAACCATACAAAATAGCAGTATGAACGTCATGACCACATGCGTGCATGTATTCATTTTTCGATTTGAAATCAACGTTGGTCTTTTCTTTTATATTTAAAGCATCGATATCTGCCCTAAAAAGAAGGTACTCCTCACCGCTGCCACCATTATACTCAACAATAAGTCCCGTTTTTAGAGGTCTGTATACGTTAATGTCAACGTTGTAAAAGGTGGCGGCTTCTTTTATGGTTGTTTCCAATAATTCGGTAGTTTGATACTCTTCAAGAGATAATTCCGGATTCTCATGTATTTTATGTCTCAATTCGTAGGGTAGAATGATCATTTTAAAACCTTCTCTAATTTTACCAGCATCTTTTCGATGTCGTTATATTCAATATTTAAAGGAGGCAATAGACGAATCACACTGTTATGAAGTACATTCAACAAAAGACCCTCTTGTAGACCTTTTACCCTCATTTGAGGGTCCTCTTCTTTTAACTCTATGCCAATCATCAAACCTTTGCCTCGTACTTCTTTTACTTTTTCAAAATTTTTCTCTTTTAAATATTGCATTATGTAATTTCCTTTTTCTTCAACATCTTTCAGAAGAGAAGGGATATTTTCCACAATGAACCTAGCTCCCGCAAGGGCAACAGGATTTGGAGCAAACGTTGAGCCATGTTCTCCTTTTTCAAAAGCCCTAGAAATATTTTCAAGAAATAACGTACCTCCCAAAGGCAAACCGCCGCCTATGGATTTACCGATGGTTATAATATTTGGAGATAGCCCAAAATGTTGGTATGAAAAAATTTTTCCCGTTCGCCCAAGCCCAGCTTGAACCTCATCGCAGACTAAAATAAAATTATATTTCCTTTTTAAGTCCTCTATCAAAGATGCGAATTCTGGTTTGATTGATACTATTCCTCCTGATCCCAGAATCGGTTCTACAAAAACAGCCAACGTTTCTTCACCGAATAGATCGAAGTATCTACGTAAATCCTCTACATCGTTGTACTTTAGTTCTATCGTGTTGGGAAGCAAAGGTTCAAACGGTTCTCTTAAGTCTTTAAAACCGTTAATAGAAAGTGCGCCTAAAGTTCTACCGTGAAAACCGTTCTCGAAAAAAACGATCTTATTTCTTTTATCTGTTGCTCTTTTTTTAATGGCTTTTAAAGCAGCTTCAGTTGCCTCTGCTCCAGAGTTACTAAAGTAAACGGTGCCATTTTTCCCAGTGAAATTGACTAGTTTTTCTGATACGAAAATTGCATCTTCATCGAGAAAAAAATTAGAAGTGTGCATATATCTATCCATCTTTTCCTTCAACGATTTTAACAAAGATGGATGAGAATGCCCAAAACTCATTACTCCTATACCAGAAAATGTGTCCAGAAACGCTTCCCCTGTTTTATCGTAAATGTAACAACCTTCCGCTCTATCAATTTTTATTGGAAACGGGTTGAATACTTGTAGTAGGCTCATAAATCAAACTCCTTTGCTATATTTTCCACGGCTTTTTGGTTATACTCTTTTGGAATCAAACATGAAATTTTTATTTCCGAAGTAGTCACCAAAAAGATAGGAATATCTTCAATAGCTTTAAAAAATCGGGAAGCCACTCCTCTTGCCTTCCTCATACCAATTCCGACTACTGATATTTTGACTAAATCATTTTTAAAATCAATAAAATTCTCATGATCATTTTTAAGAGAATCACTTAAAACTTCTCGAAAATTATCGATTACGCTATCTACGATACTGAAAGAGATATCAGCTTTTTCATTATTTTTTATTATTGATATCATATCAATGTTTAAATTTTTGTTGGCAGCGATTTCAAAAATTTTATTAATAAAAAAGTGATCCGTCGGAAGATTTAAAATAGTGACTTGGGTTTGATTTTCAGCCACACTTAAACCGGTTACAACAGGTTCTTCTAAATATTCGTTGTAATTATCCACTACGTAACTTCCCTCCTCATCTGAAAAAGACGATGCACAGTATAACTCCACATTAAACTTTTTAGCAATTTCTACAGACCTTGGGTGCAACACTTTTGCTCCTAAAGCCGCCATTTCCAGCATTTCATCGTAAGTAACGTATTTTAATTTTTTTGCATTAGGATAAATCTTTGGATCGATTGTATAAATGCCGGCAAAATTACTGTATATCTCACACTTGACTTTTAAAGAAGCGGCTAAGGCAACAGCAGAAGTATCAGAACCTCCTCTTCCCAAGGTTGTCAAATCTCCTTCTTCTGTAATACCTTGAAACCCTGTGATAACCAAAACATCATTGTTTGCAAGATTTTTGTGAATTACCTCTTTGTTTATCGCTCTGATCTGAGCCTCATTGTAATCAGAAGTGGTTAATAATCCTAATTGAAAGGCATTCATGGATTTTGATCTGACACCTCTATCGTTCAATATCATAGACAACAAAGAGGCACTGATCTGTTCTCCAGTAGCTAAAAGCATATCCAATTCTCTTGGATTAGGGTTCTTAACTGTTTCTTTAGCTAATGCAATCAATCTATTCGTGGTCTCTCCTCTTGCAGAAACCACAACTAATACTTTAAACCCTTCATCTACCTTGTTACATATTCTCTTGGCAACGTTGTTCAACCTTTCAGAATCCGCAAGAGAACTTCCTCCGTACTTTTGAACTATCAACTGCATGTTTAATCCACCCCGGTAAATTTGATATGAACAAATTATTTCAAATTTCTAAGTCCTTCTACAAGTTGCGTTTTGGCTTTTGTTTTCTCGTCAACCTTCTTAATGAATTTTGCAGGGACTCCTGCTACCACAGAGTAAGGTTCGACATCAGAAATTACAACAGAGCCAGCTCCGACTATTGATCCCTGACCTACTTTCACTCCTTCTAATACCACCGCGTTAGCTCCAATAAGAACATTATCCTCAATCACCACTGGTTGAGCGCTTGGGGGTTCTATTACCCCTGCTATAACTGCTCCTGCCCCAATATGGCAATTTTTACCTATTTGAGCCCTTCCTCCTATAACGACGTTCATATCTATCATGGTGTTTTCTTTAATGCAAGCTCCTATATTGATAACGGCACCCATCATAACAACACAACCGTCGCCTATCTCCACAAGATCCCTTATTATGGCACCTGGTTCTATTCTCGCATTGTATTTAGATAAATCTGCCAACGGAATGGCAGAATTTTTTCTATCCCTTTCTATTCTGTAATTAATTATAGAATCTTTATAAGTTTCATAAATTGGTTTGAAATCTTCTTCTTCGCAAAACAAGATTCCGAATTCATTGTTACCGTAAAATTCTACATTGGAAAGATCTACTTCTTTGAGGTTACCTTTAAGGTAGACCTTCAAAGGATTCTTTTTCTTTGAGTTTGCTATTAAATTTATTATTTCTTCGGTGTTCATGATGACCTCCTATTAACTGTTTTAGCGCCCTTTCACCCCGCTCCCCACCCGTTTTAAGGAAAGGGACCTGCGGTCCCTTAGACCTGGAGGGGGAGGGCTCCGCCCTGTGACCCTTTTAAAACACTTGTAAGCTTTGCCTAATCTTTATTTGCGCC
>NZ_AUPG01000050.1:0-210 GCF_016772115.1 Petrotoga sp. 8T1HF07.NaAc.6.1 | reverse complement strand
GATATGACAAGAAGGGGAGTCAACATACCATCGCTCTCCTCCTGGTCGCGGAGGGCAGCTGCTCCATTATACTTGTCCTGACTACCTTCCTTGCCGAATATAAATAAGGGGAAGACCAACATACCATCGCTCTCCTCCTGGTTGCGGAGGCCGCCATCCTTTCCAGAAATAGGAGACAAGGTTGATGACGCCCGACTGGAATCCTCTAGA
>NZ_AUPG01000049.1:0-257 GCF_016772115.1 Petrotoga sp. 8T1HF07.NaAc.6.1 | reverse complement strand
TAAGGATTTTTGCTTTATCGCTACTTGCTTCTGTAATACCAAGGATTAAATTTGCATTGTAAGCATATTTACCAGTTTCGTTTATATCAAACATAGTTACATCTTTTCTATTAGAGTTTTCGGGCTTTCTAAGTTCAGTTGTGGTAAATACTGGTATATTATAAATATCACAATTTCTTTTATTTTGTTAGCTCTTATAATATTAGCTTCTCTTAAGCTGCCGATTTTATCGGATATTTCAAGATTATGAAGACCAT
>NZ_AUPG01000043.1:0-282 GCF_016772115.1 Petrotoga sp. 8T1HF07.NaAc.6.1 | reverse complement strand
TCTATCCTACCTTTAAGGAATAAAAACACGATATCAGACTTTGGGATGTTCACTATGATGGTGTGTCTTATCCTACCTCTAAGGAATAAATTTTGCCACCCTGTGCAAAAAGATTTACTCATAATGCCCTAGAAGCTCTTTCCTAATTCTCATTTGCGTAGCAAATGACGTTTGTGTCTTAGCCTACCTTTAAGGAATAAGTTTTGCAGCCCTGTGCAAAAAGATTTACTCAACATGCCCTAGAAGCTCTTTCCTAATTCTCATTTGCGTAGCAAATGACGT
>NZ_AUPG01000042.1:0-388 GCF_016772115.1 Petrotoga sp. 8T1HF07.NaAc.6.1 | reverse complement strand
AAGTCATAGAATACGGTTCTGTCTTCAAATAATTCTTTGAATATCGAATCTTTTATTGGATTAAACATAAGCTTCTCCTTTTGGTTTATTTTTTGTTTGTTTTTAGCGCCCTTCCCCCGCTCCCCGCCCACAAGGAAAAGATTCTTTTGTCCTTCACCCCGCTGACAGCCTATAAAATTGGTGAAGTGTTTTCTTTGTCAATTTAATTATACCATATGTTTTTGAAGGTGTAACCCACCCTTCTAAAGAAGTAGGAAAAGGGCTTCACCTAAAACAGCCCGCACATTTAAGGAAGAGACCTGCAGCTCCTTAGATCTCACTTCCTTACTATTAAGGAAGAGGGGAGGGTTTCGTCTACTTACAACTACTTCAATAACTCTTTTAGTTC
>NZ_AUPG01000034.1:0-1599 GCF_016772115.1 Petrotoga sp. 8T1HF07.NaAc.6.1 | reverse complement strand
GTCAAGTATGATAGTCCCCTATTTAATTAAAAAAATTTTAAATATTTTCTATTTAAAAAATCCTCATTCAGTCATACTTCTAGGTTGAAAGTAGCAGTTGTTGTTTATTCAGGTTACTATTTCTCTTTTCCTTTTTAATTTTTTTGCTGTATAATTGCCATGAGCTCTCAGTTCTTGATTTTGTAATTTGTAATGATAGTCAGAATCATATTTTTTCCCACTCTTTACCAGTGAATATATTATTCTCAACAATTTTCCCGCTACGGCTAACACAGCAACAGTATGTGATTTACCTCGAGTACGTAGTTTCATGTAATAATTCTTGAAGTATTCATTGTTTTGAATAGCAACGATGGCAGCGATGTAAACAGCTTTTCTTAGGTATCTGTTACCTTTTCTATTGATGAACCAGCCTTTTTTCATTTGACCTGATTCCTCTGTACGAGGATCGATGCCAACGAAAGCCACCAGGGCAGAAGCAGAATAGAATCGGTTAATATCTCCTGTTTCTGCTACAATATTTAAAGCTGTTTCATTGAAACCATCAAGAGATTGTATTAATTCTACCTGGTTTTTAATTACATCGTTTGATGAATTGTTCAAAGTTTCTTTCAATTTTTCTTTGAAGAGCTTTTGATCTGATTCAAGTTTGAACAACAATTCTATTCTTTTTTGAAGAGCTAACTCATGCGCATCGTTGCCACTTGCTATTGAATTTTTAGAAAGTTCAATGATTTGGTCCAACTTATTTTCATCGAAATACAATTGATTATCTATCTTCATCGCATCAATAAGCTGTTTTTTGTTGGTTGTAGCGATCTTCCTTGCAGAAGGGAAGTTATACAATAAATTCATTAAACTCTTGATAAAGATATTAGATTGAAAAGATTCCAATTCAGGGAACAAAAGGTAGACATAACGTTTGATTTCATTCTTAACCCTTGAAATCTCCTCAGAAAGGTTAATGATCTCGCGAGAGTATTGAGTGAAATTATCTATCTCCTTAGAAGAAGGGATGTTGTCTGGATACTTTTCTTTCAGCCAAATGGAGATCAGCTTGGAATCAATGTTGTCGTTTTTAGAATGGCGAAGAGTTTCACTTTTTCTGAATTCTTTCAACAAAAGGGGATTAATGATATGGACATCATAATCGTGTTTAAGTAAATAAGAAAACAAATGTTGATGGTAAATAGAAGTGGATTCCATACCAATTATAATCTCTCTTTTGTTGAACTTTTTAAGAATTTTGTCGAAAGTGGTGAAACCACTCATATTCTGTTTGAATTTACCACTATCGATTTTGGTCCTACCTGAATCGGAGATGTAGTAATGAAAAGAGTTTTTAGAAATATCAATACCTACAAAATACATATTTTTTCACCTCGCTTTAGTATTGTTTGAGGATCCGCCTTTTGCAATCATCCTTCTAATACGGCCTTGAAAGGTCAATCAAGTATCGGATTTATGGGCGGAAAGTGGGTAGCGAACAAACTTTTAAACGAACTTAAAAGTTCAGAAAGAATAAGCGTTCTACTACCCACTCATTTTTTAAAGAAAATAGTTGTTTATGCTTATATTGTATCATCAAATATCATAGAA
>NZ_AUPG01000032.1:0-2850 GCF_016772115.1 Petrotoga sp. 8T1HF07.NaAc.6.1 | reverse complement strand
TTTTAACTCTTTAGTTAATCTTCTACGGAATCGTTTGCTGAGCAATCTAATTTCAAATTCTTTTCTTCCTTCAAGTTTACCTTCCAATCTAGCTTCTTCTCTTTCCCTTTTTGATATTTCTTCTAATGTGTCCATTCTTGGCACCCCCATTTCTTCTAACTCAAGTATAATGAGCTTTATAGCGCCCCTTCGCCCCGCTGCCCGCCCATAGAATTAGTGAAGAGTTTTCTCTGTTAACTTAATTATATCATTTCTTTTTGAAGGTGTGCTATTTTATCACATAACTTCTGTATAATGAGCTTTATAGCGCCCTTCCCCCGCTCCCCACCCATTAGGAAAAGGATCTTTGTTAGTGGCCTTTCACCCCGCTCTGAACTTATTAGGAAAGGGCCTTAATAACGCCCTTATCCGGCTCCGCTCCCATAAGGAAAAGATTCTTTTGTCCTTTCACCCCGCTCCTCACTCAAAAGGAAGTAGGACCTTTACCCTTTCGCTGCGCTGCCTTCCCTTTTATGGAAGGGACTTGCGGGGTCCCTAACCCAGCAGGTGGGAAGGCTTTGCCCGTGCCCATAAAGTTTGAAAAAAATAAGAGAAATTTTGATATAATATGATTAGGCAGAGGAGGTTAAGCCATGGCCATAAAAAGAATACGAGTGAAAAATTTCAAGAGTTTCAAAGATCTAGAAGTAGAATTAGGAAAGTTTAATCTTCTAATTGGTGCTAATGCTTCTGGAAAATCAAATTTTATACGGATCTTTGAGTTCTTAAGGGATATAGTAAAGCATGGGTTGGATAATGCAATTTCTATGCAAGGGGGCAGTGAATATCTCAGGAATATAAATATTGGTCCGTCCGAGGATTTTTCATTAGAAGTTGTTTCTGATCAAGAGTTTAGAAGAGCGATAAAAAAGAAAGAAAAAGGGCCATTAGGGATGATAACATATGAAACGATTTATAAGTTTACTATTAATTTTAATAAGACAGGGTCGGGATTTAAAATTGTTGAGGACAAAATAACTCAGAAATGTAAATTCGTTAGATTAGAAAGGCCAAAGGAAAAGACAAAGGGCAAAGAAGAACTTGGGGAAGGTGAGATTCTTTTTTCCAACGTTGAGGGGAAACTTAAGGTCGACTTAAAGTTACCCCCTGAGTTGCCGATAACAAAGGATGATGTATTCCCACGAATCTTAAGAGAAGAAAAAATACCACCCAAAACCCTTCTCATCGAACTTCCTTTATTCCCATTCATATTTCCTCCATCAGAGGCAATTTTCAGTAGTATTTCAATATACGATTTTGACCCTAAGCTTCCTAAAAAGGCAGTGCCAATTACTGGAAAGATGGAATTGGAAGAAAACGGCGAGAATTTAGCCATCGTTCTCAAAAACATTTTAGAAGACAAGGAAAAGGAAAGGAAACTCTCTAACTTAGTGAGGAACCTTTTGCTTTTTGTAAACAAACTGGATATAGAGAAATTTGCTGACAAGTCGTTACTTTTTAAATTGGAAGAAGTATATGCTCAAAATCAATACTTGCCTGCTCCTTTGATTTCCGACGGAACCATAAATATTACAGCCCTGATTATTGCCTTATATTTTGAAAAAAAAATTACTAACTATAATTGAAGAACCCGAAAGAAATATACACCCATCTCTTATTTCCGGTGTTGTGCTGATGTTGAAAGAGGCATCACAGAAGAAGCAAATTATTGTTACCACCCACAACCCGGAGATGGTGAGGCATACAGATTTAGAAAGCATTCTACTTATCTCTCGAGATAAAGAAGGCTTTTCCAACATTTCCAGACCTGTTGAGAAAAAAGAGGTAAAAACATTCTTAAAAAATGAGATAGGAATCGAAGAACTTTACGTACAAGATCTTCTGGAGGCATAATCATGGCCTATGAAAGGTTATACATTCTCGTCGAAGGGGACGATGATAAAAGATTCTTTGAGAAAATATTAACTCCTCTCTTTGAGGGAAAATATGATCAAGTTAAGGTATGGAAATATGCACAACAGAAAAAGGAGAAGGTTAGTAAATTTCTTGAAAGCATTAAAGCATTGAGTGCGGATTATATCTTTGTATCAGATATTGACCGTACACCATGTGTAACAGCAAGAAAACAATATATACAAAGTAAATTCAAGGAGATTGACAAAGATAGGATAATAGTTGTAATAAGAGAAATAGAAAGTTGGTACCTTGCCGTATTAGATGATAAGTCTTCTAAAAGGCTTGGCATTCGTTATTCAAAAGCTACAGACAATGTTACTAAAGAACAATTTAATAATTTAATCCCAAGAAAGTTCGATTCCAAGATAGATTTCATGCAAGAAATTCTAAAGTGCTTTAACATAGAAACAGGAAAGCACAGAAATACATCCTTCAGGTATTTTCTTGACAAGCATAATTGCGAAGTTTAAGGCGCAGCTGCAGCGGGCGAGCTGTAGTTTAAAGGTGCAACAATTCCTTTTCCTCACGGGTGGGTTACATGGTGAAAGGGCGTTAATAAAAATATCCTTTTCCTCACGGGTGGGGAGCGGGGGAAGGACGCTAATAAAAATATTAAAGAGATATCACTCCTCCTAAAGCAAAAAAGAGGAGTGATATCTATTTTAAATACTCAAAAATCTACCTTCTACAACTACTTCAATATTTCTTTTAGGTCTTCTAATGTAATACTAAGAATATTTTTCTTTATTTGGTTTATAGTTTCTTCATTTGCTTTTCTGATCTTTTCTTCTAAACTTTTATCGAAATCTTCTCCAAACCTTTGGTTTAGAATTTCTATGATTAATTCTTTTCTTTCTTCAAGTTTTCCTTTCCTTTCACCTTCTTTTACACCTT
>NZ_AUPG01000048.1:0-229 GCF_016772115.1 Petrotoga sp. 8T1HF07.NaAc.6.1 | reverse complement strand
CACATCCTCTGATCCCTCCCTAACCTCGCCGATCTTACTCACCTGGCCGCCGGTATCCCACAGCTCGGCGAAATTCCAACATGTTCCGGAAAATCTCCCCTTCCTCCCCCGCCGGGTTCCCAGAACGTATGCGCTCTGTTCGCCTTGTAAAACCTGTCCTCCCACTGGACCACCATCCCCAAATGCTGGTTGTTCAGTATCATTGATGACGCCCGACTGGTTTCACGAA
>NZ_AUPG01000047.1:0-257 GCF_016772115.1 Petrotoga sp. 8T1HF07.NaAc.6.1 | reverse complement strand
TCCTCGAATCGATTCGCATTTTTTTCTTTTTATTCACTAACTGTTCTCTTGTTGTGGTTATTACTCTCAACTCTCCATATATATCTTCTGGCAAATATATGTCAAATATCTTCCATCCCTTATTAATCTAGCTATTACGCCTGCATCTTTTCTGTCACTTTTACCTGAGAATTATCATCAAATTCTTTACTTTTCTTTACATGGTACGGATTTACTCCTACCAGATAATCTATTTTCTTTGCTTATCGATTCGAGGA
>NZ_AUPG01000046.1:0-271 GCF_016772115.1 Petrotoga sp. 8T1HF07.NaAc.6.1 | reverse complement strand
TGGTTTCAAATCAAATATTATCTTTTTTATTTCAAAATAACTTTTCAAAAATGCGTATATGTTTTCTTTGAATTCTTCATAATCTATTCCGTAAAAACTTTTCATTTAGCCCACCCCCGATATACTTATTCTGATTCAGTACTTTTATAGCTTTCGTTTAATAGCTTTTCGATATCAGCTCTTTTAAACAATACTTTCTTGCCTATTTTTATTGGTTTTAAAATTCCTTGTTTTGACCAACGATATATAGTAACTTCTATCGTCCGTTAGA
>NZ_AUPG01000045.1:0-351 GCF_016772115.1 Petrotoga sp. 8T1HF07.NaAc.6.1 | reverse complement strand
ATACTATACAAATTTATGTAATATTGTATATCGATTTTAATATTATAGATGTCATTTCAATAATTCAAAACATCTATCATATTCAAAAATTGATAATAATACAAAAAAATAAGAAAAGGAAGTGAATTCAACACTTCTTTTTTTTATTTCTTATTGCACTGCCTTTTACGGGCGGTGCAGTTGTTTTTAAAGCAAAGGAGCCACGCTTACTAAAATTTTAGTATTTGCTTTAAATAAGGTATTCTTCGATTTGAAGACTCCTTCCTGGAGTGGCCCAAGTTTTAATGAAGCTCTCCCGTTGAAACGACGGATTAGCCTTCTTAACTTTTTAGTATGTAATCGTCCGTTAGA
>NZ_AUPG01000044.1:0-434 GCF_016772115.1 Petrotoga sp. 8T1HF07.NaAc.6.1 | reverse complement strand
AAATGCTAAGCGACATTATGTCGTTTTGCTATTAATATAGCTGTAAAGAAATAAACTGGATTATAGAATGAACCAGTTATTAAACCAGTTATAGAAACGTCTAAAATCCTTTTATAATCAATATTTGATGAGTATAAAATAAGACGATTTAAGGCTATAAAAAATATTTTATGATTAATTAGCCATAGCTGTAAAATAAAGCACCTTATAAAGCCTATATCATTTTACAATTATATTAAGAGAATGGTTAAAAGTTGCATAACTAAATGATTATAGAAATTGATGTAATATAAAGTGTGATACAGTATATGATACATGTTGATATACAAAGTATGATACAGTTGTATATCATGAAGTAAGATTTCCTTTTTTTAAGTGTGCGTATGTGTGTATTTTATATAAATTTTTAGATCTGTATACTCGACTGTTTAAAT
>NZ_AUPG01000038.1:0-1106 GCF_016772115.1 Petrotoga sp. 8T1HF07.NaAc.6.1 | reverse complement strand
TTCCCAGATGATCCGTTTAATCCAGATAGAGACAGGATCGTGGTTAGTCATGGTCACACTTCACCAGGATTCTATGTGGCTTTAGCAAGGATGGGCTTTGTAGACATAGAAGAAGTTATTTCAGGATTCAGATATGCTGGGAGCATATTTGAAGGGCATGTTACCCGTGGAATACCTGGTGTTGAGTGGTCAACAGGCAATTTAGGTCAAGGTTTATCAGCTGGGATTGGAATGGCTTTGGCAGCAAAAAAGAGGGGAAAAGACTATAGAGTTTACGTATTTAGTAGTGATGGAGAAAGCTCAAAAGGGCAAATTGCAGAAGCTCGAAGAACTGCCATAAAAGAAGGCTTAAATAACCTAATAGTGTTACTTGATTACAACGATATTCAAATATCTGGAAGAGCTAGAGATATCTTATCAGTAAATATAGTTGGAGAATATGAAGCGGCTGGCTGGAACGTTATAGAAATCGATGGACACAATTTTGATCAAATCAATAAGGCTTTAGAAGTAGCTGAAAATGAACCATTAAGGCCAACTGTGATTGTAGCTAAGACGATTATAGGGAAAGGAGTTTCTTTTATGGAAAACACCCCAACCTATCACGGTAAAGCACTCACTAAAGAACAGCTAAGTAAAGCTTTAGAAGAATTAGGTTTAGAAAACGATGTGGAAAAGTACATTGAAAAAAGAAAAAATATGGCTTTAACTAGGGATAAACTAAGTTATCCAAATATTGAATTAAATGTTGAGACAGGACAACCTATAGTATATGGCAAGGGAGAAAAGGTTGCCAATCGTAATGCTTTTGGTAACGCTATTGCTGATCTTGCGAAACTGAACATGGAGAATTTTCCAGTAGTTGCGATCGATTGTGATCTGAAACCATCCGTTAATTTGGAAAAATTTGAAAAAGTCAATCCCGAAGGTTATATTCAAATTGGTATTGAGGAGCATAACGCAGCCACCATTGGAGGAGCATTGTCCGTTAGTGGAGCATTAACTTTTTTCGCTGATTTTGGGGTATTTGGCTTGGATGAGGCATTTAATCAGCAAAGATTAAACGATATTAATCACACTAATTTAAAGACTGTTGTCACCCACTG
>NZ_AUPG01000037.1:0-1538 GCF_016772115.1 Petrotoga sp. 8T1HF07.NaAc.6.1 | reverse complement strand
GCGGACGGAGCCCCAAATATTAGAGATTAGAGAGGCGTAACTCGATTTTACTCAAAAATGGTAAGTTTTTCTTTGATTTCCTTAATTTCAATTCTATTTTCTTTGTATAAAACATGGAACTCATTTGGTGTCAAGTAGTTCAAAGAGCCATGAGGTCTAATATTAAGGTAAAAATCCAAATACACTTTGTATTTCGTAGTGAAATCGCTAATATTAGTAAAGGTATTCAAAGGCACAAACTCTCTTTGGACACTTGAATGAAAAGATTCGATAAAGGCTTGACAATCTGGATTATGTGGATAACCAAACTCATGGAGTATACCAACATTTCTCATAAAATTTTCTGTTAACAAAGAAGTGAATTGAGTACCGTTATCTGATCTAATAATCAAGTTTTTTCCTGATATTCCTCTGTACCTAAGAGCTTCAAAGATAGTTTTAATTATATCCTTTGATTTACATGATGGACCGATGTAAGAACCAACAATCTGTCTATCAAAAGTATCAATTATGCTGAACACCTGTACATAACCATCTTTAGTTTTAAAGTATTTGATATCCATTTCCCAAAATTGGTTAGGAGCTGTTGCAACATGTTTTTGAGGACCTCTTCTTGGATGTGGTGAATGGTTTGTATATTTTCCAACCAAACCGATTTCGTGTTTCAAACGTCTCATCTTTTTATGATTGATAATTATACCATACTCTTTCTTGAAATACGCACACAGCTTAGTAGAACCAAGAGTTTTCAAATAATGCTTTGAGACATACATATTGAGATGTTCCTTAATTTTTATCAGTTCAGCGATTACAAACTCATCAGGAACCTTATCGCCATTCACAGTATAGCAAAAACCTCGAGTTTTAGAATTAGAATGCTTTTTCTTTGACAAAGAACTGGTATCCAAGAAGAGCCTCGTCTTGTAATAATAAGTTCTAGGGTTCACGTTGAACTCTTCAAAAAGATAAGAAAGAGAAACGCCGTACTCTCGATGTAACCTATTGACATATTGAATATCCAAAATGGGTGTAGATTTAAAATCAACATGTCTATTTTCCATCATTTTCTCTGATTCAAATTTTTTTTACAAACTCAACTTGTTCTCTAAGAACTCTGATCTCAATATCCTTTTCGATCACCAAATCCTTCAAAGCTTGAAGAGTCTGAGCGAGATCGGGGTATTCCATACAAAGTCGAGAAATCTCATCCAAATCGATACCGGAATTCTCGTAAACCACAGGAGGAATCTTAGAGCCACGAGAAACGATGGAATTTTTGTTAAAAGGGCCGTTGAAAAAGCAAGAATAATTCTCACCAGAATCTCTAAACTTCTTCACCCACTTTTGGATATTTCTGGTAGGGATGTTGTAAGTTTTACTAAGTTGAGAACAAGAAACACCTTTATCGACATGCTCTTTAACAACGTTAGCTTTTAACTCTGAGGGGTAAGACTTCACAAAAATCACCTCTTTTAAGAATATATAATTATTATACTACCACGCCCCTCAAATAAGAAAATGTGCTGTGGGCTAACTGT
>NZ_AUPG01000036.1:0-1561 GCF_016772115.1 Petrotoga sp. 8T1HF07.NaAc.6.1 | reverse complement strand
CGTCTAATGTAATACTTAGAATGTTCTTCTTTATTTGGTTTATAGTTTCTTCGTTTGCTTTTCTGATCTTTTCTTCTAAACTTTTATCGAAATCTTCTCCAAACCTTTGATTGAGAATTTCTATGATTAATTCTCTTTCTCCTTCAAGTTTACCTTTTTCAATACCTTTTTCCATTCCTTCATTCTTTAACTTTTCTGTTATCGTCATTATCAATTCACCCCTTTCATCCATTACCTTTTTTGCTACTTCTTTTACCTTTTCTATGTTTATATCGTCCCTTGTATACATTAAATACAACATACACGATTCAAATAATTCATTAAACGTCTTTTTGTCTTTTATCCCAACAAGAAGTTCAAATGCCCTTCTTAATTCTTCATCAAACTTTTCTCCCCTTCTTACTCTTGCCACCCTTGTCGTTTGTAATATCGCCTTTAAATTTGCTAACCCTACTATACCTAATTTTTCTTCCGGTGAGAAATCATATATCTCATATTGGTAAGTGGGTATGTATTGTTTCATTATTTCTGGTAACTCTTCTATTCCTTCTATGAGATTTATTAACTTGGTCTCTATATTCCACTTGTTTTCTCCATTGTATATTACTAGTGGTATTATTATAGGTAATTTGTTCGTTTTAGTGTTGTATTTTTCCTCCCATATCCTGAGTATGTATTTTAAAAGTTGTAGAAGTACACGAGGATCGTTGTAACTTTTGTGTTCAAAGAGAATGTATATGTATCCATCTTTTCCATTTATTCTCGTTTTGTACAACATGTCTGAGTGACTTTCTTTTAAATCTTCATCCACATAGCTGTAATCATTAAGGGGCTTGCCCCTTAAGATCCCCGAAATCAAGTCCAAATTCAAAATCATTTAAAAAAAATCGTTTGCACAAAGCAGCAAACGTAGATAGTTTTCTAAGAAATTTTGAGCTATTTTTATGTTACCAAAATGTTTTTTGAAGAAAGCATCGTGTGGATTGTTTAATTCACTCATCTTTGACCTAGCTTTTTTGTTAGATTTGTGTTATTCAACTTAATTATACCATATGTTTTTGAAAGGTGTTATTTTATCATATAACTTATATATAATGAGTTTTAGCGGCCCTTCGTCCGTATCAAGAGTTAAATAAAACATCAAAACCAACAGCGACAAGAGATCTTCGCAATCTTGTTGATAAAGGAATAGTTATAATGCAGCGGGAAGCTAAAAGACAAATATATTATCAATTGAGCCAAAATAGAGCCAATTGAGCCAAAATAGAGCCAATAGGCAAATTTGACAGTTACAAAAACGTAAGAATTCTAAAACAGGCATGAATAAATCTTCTGTCATAACATCCAATGTCAGGAGACAAAAATATATCACTCCTCATTGAAACCATCACAACAAAGGAGTGATATTTTTTAAAAGCAGAATTATAAACCTTATACTTGATATTAGTATCAGCCTTCTACAACTATTTCAGTTTTTCTTTTAATTCTTCTATGCTTATCTCTAACAAGTTATCCCCTATGTAATCTATCGTCTTTTCGTCTGCTTCTCTTATCTTAGCTT
>NZ_AUPG01000033.1:0-1652 GCF_016772115.1 Petrotoga sp. 8T1HF07.NaAc.6.1 | reverse complement strand
TTCGTGTCTTAGCCTACCTTTAAGGAATAAAAACTATTTAAAACCCTGGCGGACAAGGAGCGTTTCCTTGCTTGTATCTATCCTACCTTTAAGGAATAAAAACCATTGCCTGTTATACGTATTTCTTGAAGCTTCTTTAGTATCTATCCTACCTTTAAGGAATAAAAACTCTGGTGTGTTCTTCTTGACTTTTACAACGCAACAGAAGTATCTATCCTACCTTTAAGGAATAAAAACATTCTTGCCGAAAACTTTTTGCTGTGCTATAAGTTTTCGTATCTATCCTACCTCTAAGGAATAAAAACTTTTTCAAAACCCTTAGTATAA
The DNA here is from genome assembly GCF_016772115.1 of Petrotoga sp. 8T1HF07.NaAc.6.1. Classification (NCBI taxonomy): domain Bacteria; kingdom Thermotogati; phylum Thermotogota; class Thermotogae; order Petrotogales; family Petrotogaceae; genus Petrotoga; species Petrotoga sp. 8T1HF07.NaAc.6.1. The sequence continues at coordinate 1,325 of NZ_AUPG01000033.1, read as the reverse complement.
GATTTATTTCTTTTGAACTCGTATCTATCCTACCTCTAAGGAATAAGTTTTGCAGCCCTGTGCAAAACGCTCTATTTGTAATGCCTTAGAAACTTTTTCCTAACCTCGTTTGCCCCGCAAACGACGCGTGTGTGTTAGCCTAACTTTAAGGAATAAAAACTATACTTGTACTAAACCATACAATGCCATTTTGTTACCTGTATCTATCCTACCTCTAAGGAATAAATTTTGCTGATCTGTGCAAAAAGATTTACTCATAATGCTTTAGAAACACTTTCCTAATTCTCATTTGCGTAGCAAATGACGTTAGTGTCTTAGCCTACCTCTAAGGAATAAATTTTGCTGATCTGTGCAATAGATTTTTGCCGCTTTATGCAAAAGTTTTATTCATAAGTCTCTAAAAACTCTTTCCATATTCTCGTTTGCGAAGCAAACGATGTACCTGGCAAATAACCTACAACCTAAAGTTAAACAAAAAGACAGTTTAGTTTAAATTTCAACAAACTAATATTCATATATTTAACCTAAAACAGAAAATCGTCTAAAAAAACGTCTGTCGACCTCCAATAAGGTAAAAAACCCAGGGGATCGACAGACAAGTGTTAAAAGTCACAAGACTCATTTCATAAGCTTTTGAATCGATTTTTAACAATTTCTCAAAGTTTTGCTTGACAAATGTAATTTTTTATGATACACTTTTTATCGTGAACCTATGGGTATCTATCCTACCTCTAAGGAATAAAAACGAATTCCAAAATATTTACAAAAGCAAATTGATTTATGTATCTATCCTACCTCTAAGGAATAAAAACTATTTCTTTCCATCAACATAAATCGTATTTCCAACTTGTATCTATCCTACCTCTAAGGAATAAAAACTAGGTTCTTGGTTCATTCTTATACTTTTTTAATAATTTGTATCTATCCTACCTCTAAGGAATAAAAACTGATATGCCTGATTGGATAGTAAGAAAATATGAAAATAGTATCTATCCTACCTCTAAGGAATAAAAACCATCTTTTCTTAATTTAGTGGATCTTCTATAATTCGTATCTATCCTACCTCTAAGGAATAAAAACTTCCCTTTTACACTTGTGGAATGACCGATATAATCGGTATCTATCCTACCTCTAAGGAATAAAAACGAAAAATTAGAAAAAGATTATTTATAAAGGAGGCTAGTATCTATCCTACCTCTAAGGAATAAAAACTCAATAGTAGGCGGGGCTTCTATACAGCAAGCGCAAGTGTCTATCCTACCTTTAAGGAATAAAAACACTCTTTGTATAACTCTAGAAGGTGTCGCTTAACGGCACTTGTGTCT